>NZ_RHQO01000041.1:0-45775 GCF_003935475.1 Pseudomonas sp. p99-361
TGGCCCGAAACAAACGTAGGAGCGAGCGCAGCTCGCGATGCGCCGCGCGGGCGGCGCTCGATCTCACAGGCGCTGAAAGAATCGAGGCGAGCCACCGGTTGACCACCCGCCAACCACTGCGTAGCCTTGCCACTTCGAGGTTCTTCGGCCAGGCCGAAGCTAAGACGGGAACGCGGTACAAGCCGCGGCTGCCCCCGCAACTGTAAGCGCCGACAACGGATCGACACAGCCACTGCGCCAACGCGCGGGAAGGCGTCATCCCGCCAGACTGCTGCCGTGGCAGGCAACTGGAACGGTGCAAGCCAGGAGACCTGCCTCGTCACGTTTTCGACTTTCAACCGGGCGGGGTGATCCGGTGGCGAACAAGCCCGGCCGGCCTGGCCGGTGGCTGTCGTCCTGCATGCCCGCGCCATACTGCCAAGGGCACTGCGACATGAAAACACTGGCCAAGCTCCCCGTTACCATCGTTACCGGCTTTCTCGGCTCGGGCAAGACCACGTTGCTGCGCCACATGCTCGACAACGCCCAGGGCCGCCGCATCGCGGTCATCGTCAACGAGTTCGGCGAACTGGGCATCGATGGCGAAATCCTCAAGCAATGCAGCATCGGTTGCACTGAAGAAGAGGCCACCGGCCGCGTTTACGAGCTGGCCAACGGCTGCTTGTGCTGCACCGTGCAGGAAGAATTCTTCCCGGTGATGCGCGAGCTGGTGGCACGCCGTGGCGACCTGGACCACATCCTGATCGAGACCAGCGGCCTGGCCCTGCCCAAACCGCTGGTGCAGGCCTTCCAGTGGCCGGAAATCCGCAACGCCTGCACCGTCGACGCCGTGATCACCGTGGTCGACAGCCCGGCGGTGGCTGCCGGCACCTTTGCCGCCTACCCGGACCAGGTCGATGCGCAGCGCAAGCTGGACCCCAACCTGGACCACGAGTCGCCCCTGCATGAGCTGTTCGCCGACCAGCTCGCCAGCGCTGACCTGGTGGTATTGAACAAGGCTGACTTGATCGACGCCGAAGGCCTGGCCAAGGTGCGTGCCGAAGTCGCCGAAGAACTGCCCGCCGCAGTGAAAGTGGTCGAAGCCAGCAGCGGCAAGCTGCCACTGGAAGTGCTGCTGGGCGTGGGCGCCGAGTCCGAGGCGCACATCGATGGCCGCCGTACCCACCACGACTCGCACCACGACGGCGACGACCATGACGATCATGACCACGACGCCTTCGACTCCATCTCCATCGACCTGCCGGAAGCCGACGAAAGCCTGCTGCTCGATGCCCTGAGCCAGCTGGTGGTGGAGTTCGGCATCCTGCGTGCCAAAGGCTTCGCTGCCATCCCGGGCAAGCCGATGCGCCTGCTGGTGCAAGGCGTGGGTACCCGTTTCGACAAGCACTTCGATCGTGCCTGGCGTGCCGACGAGCCGCGCATCACCCGCCTGGTGCTGATCGGCCAGGACCTTGATGCGGCCCAGCTGGAAGCGCGCCTGCGCCAGGCCTTGGGCGCCTGACCCATGCACCTGCTGCGGACCCAGCCCGGCGGCTTTGTGCCGGATGACAGCATCGCCGACCTTGGCCAGACACCCGCCGAACTGGTGATACTCTGCAGCGGCGATTCTCACCTGGCATTGCTGGCCGACACGGCCGAGCAATTGCCCGCAGGCTTCCCCAGTCTGCGCCTGGCCAACCCGATGCAGGTGCAGAACCACGCCTCGGTCGACCTGTACGTTGACCAGGTGCTGCGCCATGCCAAGGTCATCCTGGTGTCGCTGCACGGTGGCGTCGGTTATTGGCGCTATGGCATAGAACAACTGGTCGAACTGGCGGCCCGTGGCGTGCAACTGATCCTGGTGCCGGGCGACGACCGCCCGGACCCGGAACTGACCAGCCTGGGCAACGTCACCGGCGCGCAGGCCGAACGCCTGTGGCACTACCTGCGCCAAGGCGGCAAGGCCAACGCCATCAACCTGTTCAACTGCCTAGCCAGCCAGTGGCTGGGCCGCGACTATGCCTGGGACGAGCCGCAGCCGTTGCCGCGCACGGCGGTGTACCACCCACAAAAGGGCAGCGCGGCGCTGGAGGACTGGTACCCGCAGTGGCACCCCGAAAACCCGGTAGCGCCGCTGCTGTTCTACCGCTCGCACCTGCAAGCGGCCAACACCGCGTTCATCGACGTGTTCTGCCAGCGCCTGCAGGCGGCCGGTCTGAATCCATTGCCGATCGCCGTGGCCAGCCTGAAGGAAAGCGCCTGCCTGGAGCAGGTCGAAGCCTGGCTGGACGAGGTCGGCGCCGAGGTGCTGGTCAACACCACCGGTTTTGCCCTGTCCAGCCCCGAACGCCCCAACCTGCGCCCGTTCCGCCGTGATATCCCGGTGTTGCAGGCCATTTGCGCGCAGGACAACCAGCCCGGCTGGGAAGCCAGCGAGCAGGGCCTGGGTGCGCGCGACCTGGCCATGCACATTGCCTTGCCCGAACTGGACGGGCGCATCATCACCCGGCCGGTCAGTTTCAAGGACATGGCCTGGCGCAGCGAGCGCAGCCAGTCGGACGTGGTGTGCTACCGCGCCCACCCCGAACGCATGGACTTCGTCGCCGAGCTGGCGCGCCGTTGGGTAGAGCTGGCGCGCCTGCCCAATGGGCAGAAGCGCGTGGCCCTGGTGCTGGCCAATTACCCGACCCGGGATGGCCGTATTGGCAACGGTGTTGGCCTGGATACGCCCGCTGCGGCCCTGAACATCCTCAAGGCCTTGCAGGCCGAAGGCTACCCGGTGGCCGACCTGCCGGGCAGTGGCACGCAGCTGATCCAGCAGTTGCTCGGTGGCGTGACCAACGACCTCGACCACCTCGACCAGCGCCCTTGCGCCCAGAGCTTGAGCCTGGCCGACTACCAGGCTGCGTTCGCGCGCCTGCCCGAAGCCAACCGCCAGGCGGTACTGGAACGGTGGGGGGCACCCCAGCAGGACCCGATGTTCCGCAGTGGCCGGCTGATGGTCGCCGGCCTGCGGTTTGGCCTGACCTTTGTCGGCATCCAGCCGGCACGTGGCTACCAGGTGGACCCCAGCGCGGTCTACCACGACCCCGACCTGGTGCCGCCACATGGTTACCTGGCGTTTCACTTCTGGCTGCGCCATGCCTTCGCTGCCGACGCGGTGATACACGTTGGCAAGCACGGCAACCTCGAATGGCTACCAGGCAAGGGCGTAGGGCTGTCGGCGCAGTGCTGGCCGGACGCCTTGCTCGGCCCGCTGCCGAACATCTACCCGTTCATCGTCAACGACCCCGGTGAGGGCGCCCAGGCCAAGCGCCGTACCCAGGCGGTGATCATCGATCACCTCATGCCACCGCTGACCCGTGCCGAGACTTACGGGCCGTTGCGCCACCTGGAGCAACTGGCCGACGAGTTCTATGAGGCGCAACTGCTCGACCCTCGGCGGGCACGCGAGTTGCAGCGCGACATCCTCGAACTGGTCAAGGCCAACCATATCGACCGCGAGCTGCAGCTGGAGGGGCAGTTGGACGATGCTGCCGTATGGCTGCCGCGCCTGGACACTTACCTGTGCGACCTCAAGGAGTCGCAGATCCGCGACGGCCTGCATGTGTTTGGCCAATCGCCTGCCGGGCGCCTGCGGCTGGATACGCTGCTGGCGTTGCTCAGGGTCGAGCGCGGCGATGGCCGAGGCGGCAATGCCAGCCTGCTACGCACCTTGGCCAAGGCGCTGGTACCCGGCTTCGACCCGCTGGATTGCGAACTCGGCCAGCCGTGGCAGGGCGCCCGCCCCGAGGCGTTGCAAGCGGTAAGCAGCGCGGCATGGCGCACCTGTGGCGATACGCGGGAGCGCCTGGAACTGTTGGCGCTACACCTGATCGAGCAGGCGCTGGCCGGCACTGCCCAGCTACCTGACAGTGCCGCATGGCACCCCGTGCATGCGGTGCTGCAAGCCCTGTGCATGGAGGTGACGCCGGGCCTGGATGCCTGCGGCAGCGCAGAAATGCAGGGCTTGCTGGCGGCGCTGGCCGGGCGCTTCGTGCCGGCCGGGCCCAGTGGCGCGCCCAGCCGTGGCCGCCTCGATGTGCTGCCCACCGGCCGTAACTTCTTCACCGTGGACGTGCGCAACCTGCCTACCACCACGGCCTGGCGCCTGGGCTTCGCCTCGGCCAACCTGATTCTTGAACGCCACCTGCAGGACCATGGCGACCACCTGCGCCAGTTGGGCCTTTCGGTGTGGGGTACCGCTACCATGCGTACCGGCGGCGACGACATCGCCCAGGCCATGGCGCTGATGGGCGTGCGGCCGGTGTGGGCCAGCGGTAGCCAACGGGTCGATGACTTCGAGATCTTGCCGCTGAGTTTGCTCGACCGCCCACGGGTGGACGTGACCTTACGCGTTTCCGGGTTCTTCCGCGATGCCTTCGGCAACCTGATCCGCCTGTTCGATGCCGCGGTGCAAGCGGTGGCGGCGCTGGACGAGCCCGACGACCTCAACCCCCTGGCTGCCCGTGTACGCACCGAGCGCGCTGCGCTGCAGGCCCAGGGTGCAAGCGCCGAACAGGCCGCTCGGCAGGCTGGCTGGCGGGTGTTCGGGGCCAAACCCGGCGCCTACGGTGCCGGGGTGCAGAATGCCATCGACGGCCGCTTGTGGCACAGCCGCGAAGACCTGGCCGAGGTCTACCTCAACTATGGCGGCTATGCCTACGGCGGCAGCGATGACGGCACCCCGGCCCGCGCCCAGTTCGCCCAGCGCCTGGCCAAGGTCCAGGCGGTGTTGCAAAACCAGGACAACCACGAGCACGACCTGCTCGATTCCAACGACTACTACCAGTTCCAGGGTGGCATGCTGGCGGCTTCGGAAACCCTGGGCGGGGCCGGCGTGGCCAGTTACCACGGTGACCACAGCCAGGTGGACCGGCCGCGCATCCGCACCTTGAAAGAAGAGCTGAACCGGGTGATCCGCGCCCGTGCGCTGAACCCCAAGTGGATCGATGGGGTCAAGCGACATGGCTACAAAGGCGCCTTCGAGATGGCGGCGACGGTGGACAACCTGTTCGCCTTCGACGCCACCACGCACCTGATCGACGACCATCATTACCAGGGGCTGGCCGACGCCTATGTGCTCGACCCGGCCACCCGCGACTTCATGCGCGAGCACAACCCCGAGGCCTTGCGTGACCTTACCGAGCGCCTGCTGGAGGCCCAGCAACGTGGCCTGTGGCAAGCGCCTGGTGACTACCGCGAAGCGCTTGAGGAGCAACTGCTCGACGGCGAGGAACAGGCTTGACATGAGTGAACCCGTACAATTTCCGCTGGCGGCCGTGGTGGGTGCCGAGGACCTGAAGCTGGCCCTGTGCCTGACGGCTATCGACCCGAAAATCGGCGGCGTGCTCATCGAAGGCCCGCGCGGCATGGCCAAGAGCACCTTGGCCCGTGGCCTGGCCGACCTGCTGGGTGAGGGCCCGTTCGTGACCCTGCCGCTGGGTGCCAGTGAGGAACGGTTGGTCGGTACCCTGGACCTCGACGCCGCGCTTGGCCAGGGCAAGGCTCAGTTCTCCCCAGGGGTGCTGGCCCAGGCCGATGGCGGCGTGCTGTATGTGGATGAAGTCAACCTGCTGCCAGATACTTTGGTCGACCTGTTGCTTGACGTGGCCGCCAGCGGTACCAACCGCGTCGAGCGCGACGGCATCTCGCACCGCCACAGCGCCCGCTTCGTGCTGATCGGCACCATGAACCCGGAAGAAGGCGAACTGCGCCCGCAGTTGCTCGACCGGTTCGGCCTTAATGTGGCCCTGCAAGGTTTGCCCGAACCTGCGGCCCGGCAGCAGATCATCCGTCGGCGCCTGGCCTTCGACCATGACCCGCAGGCTTTTTGCGCGCAATGGGCGCAGGCGCAGGCGCAGTTGCGCGAGCGCTGCCAGGCGGCGCGCCATGTGCTGGCGGGCATTGCGCTGGACGACCAGGCACTGGCCTGGATCACCGAGCGCTGTTTTGCTGCTGGCGTGGATGGCTTGCGCGCCGACCTGGTCTGGCTGCGCGCGGCGCGCGCCCACTGTGCCTGGCGCGGTGGTGCAGCCATCGAAGAAACCGACGTGGAGGCCGTAGCCGAATTTGCCTTGCGCCATCGCCGCCGGGTGGCGCCACAGGCCAATCCGCCAGCCCCCCCGCAACAGGCCGAACAGCCGGCCGGCAGCAACCCTGGTGAACAAGGCGGGCAGGGCGATTGGGGTGCATTGCCCGCGCAGCCGGTGGCCAGTGGCGCCCGTCGCGAGGTGCCAAACTGGGCAAAAAAGCCCTGAGCCCTCCCCAGCCACACGCCATAGGGGGGGATGCCAAGGCGGGTGCAGGCAAGCAGCACGGTGCCAGCCGGGGGCGCGCACGCGACGCGTTGGCAGGTCGGGTCGCCTGGCTGCCGACCTTGCTCAAGGGGCGCCCACGCCAGCGCCAGGACCTGTGCTGGCAGCAACGCCGGGCCAGGCCTGCCGAACTGTGGCTGGTGATCGTCGATGCGTCGGCTTCAACCCGCCGCCACCAGGCCCTGGCGCAAACCAAGGGGGTATTGGCAGCACTGTTCGATCAGGCTTATCGCCAGCGTGCTCGCCTGGCGCTGCTCACGGCCAGCGGGCGCACGCCGCAGTGGCAGCGCCATGGCCTCAAGGCGTCGGCGGCCTTGCAGCCATGGCTACAGGCGTTGGGGGCTGGCGGGGGCACGCCACTGTTCGCAGCCCTGGAGCAGGCCCGGCATTGGCTGCAGGTACGCCAGCGGGCACACCCGCAAGAAGTGCTGCGCTGCCTGGTGTTTACCGATGGGCGCGTGCAGCACAGCAACACGGTCCAACCCATGCCTTGTGCCACGCTGTTGGTGGACATGGAACTGGCACCGGTACGGCTAGGGCGTGCCCAGCGCCTGGCCGAGCAATTGCACGCGGATTATCAGCACTTGCACCACTTCAAGCTGGCGTATTGAAGAGGGGCACTGCGGCACAATGTCGCAAGTGACAAAGTTGTCAGGCCTGCACGATGAAAGTTGCACAAGTGCGTGGCGCTGCACGCACTTGTTATAGGCGCCGGTATTATTTAGGCATCGACCACGGTTGCAGGTCGTAACCTTTTTCGCACAATTCGGCGCGCACTTCCTCGATCAGGCTGGCCCACTGCGCGGGGTCGGAGTAGATGCGCGAAGACACCTGCTTGGCGCCAATGCGGGTGTTGGTCCGGTCGATCACTGCCAGGCTGAGTTCACCAGTGCCATTGGGGGCATCCCAGGCTACGCACTGGAAGGGTTCGAAGGCGTGGTCGGCAATCAGCAGTGCTTCGTTGACACGGAGCGGGGCATTCATGGTTCGGTCTCTCTATGGTCCCAAACAGCGAAGTAAGTCCGCGTTGCTTAAAAGTCGCCTCAGGTGCGCGAAGTGCAGCGCGGGGTTATGTGTACTGATGCTCGCTGTGCGGTAGCAAGTCACACATTGCGAATAAATTTTTTGCCAGGGCTATCTCCGTTATTCCCTGCGCCGCCATGTGATGTCGTTAAAGTGCGAAAATTCCCGTGGGCGTTTGTAAAAAAATGCGTCGGCAGACGGACGGTACTGGGCAGTGTCAACTTCGTTGCTACTGTTAAACGGGCGCCACAACTTGCTGTTTTACTTTAAAAAAATCAAACAATGGCGCCAAGGATCGGTCATGCAACAGCCTGCCGCGCAACGCCGTTTGCTGATCGTCGACCCCTGCGACGATTGCCACCGCCTATTGCCGGGCCTGCGCAACGCCGGCTGGGATGTCGACAGCTGCATGCTCGCCGCCGCACTGGACCACCCCTGCGATGTGGGCCTGCTGCGCTTGCAGGCCGCGCACCTGCGGCACCCGGACGCGGTCAAGGACATGATCAAGCGCAGCAACACCGAGTGGATCGCCGTGCTGAGCGCCGACCAACTGCGCATGCCAGCCTTCGGTGACTTTGTATGTGAGTGGTTTTTCGACTTCCACACCTTGCCGTTCGACGTCTCGCGGGTGCAGGTCACCCTGGGCCGGGCGTTCGGCATGGCGCGCCTGCGCGGCAAGGGTGCGGTCAAGGTCGATGAAGCGAACGACGAGTTGCTCGGTGACAGCCGGCCGATTCGCGAACTGCGCAAGCTGCTGGGCAAACTGGCGCCTACCGAATCACCTGTGCTCATCCGCGGTGAAAGCGGCACTGGCAAGGAGCTGGTGGCGCGCACGCTGCACCGCCAGTCGCAGCGCAGTGATCAGCCGTTCATCGCCATCAACTGTGGCGCCATCCCTGAGCATTTGATCCAGTCCGAATTGTTCGGCCACGAGAAAGGCGCTTTTACCGGGGCGCACCAGCGCAAGGTCGGCCGTATCGAAGCGGCCCACGGCGGCACCTTGTTCCTGGACGAAATTGGCGACTTGCCGCTGGAACTGCAGGCCAACCTGCTGCGCTTTTTGCAGGAGAAGCACATCGAGCGGGTAGGCGGCAGCCAGCCAATACCGGTGGATGTGCGGGTGTTGGCGGCGACCCACGTGGACCTGGAACGGGCCATTGAGCAGGGGCGTTTTCGCGAAGACCTGTATTACCGCCTGAACGTATTGCAGGTGGTGACAGCACCGCTGCGCGACCGGCACGGCGACTTGTCCATGCTAGCCAACCATTTTGCCCATTTCTACAGCCTGGAAACCGGGCGCCGGCCGCGCTCCTTCAGTGAAGACGCCTTGGCAGCCATGGGCCACCATGACTGGCCGGGGAACGTTCGCGAGCTGGCCAACCGCGTACGCCGCGGGCTGGTGCTGGCCGAAGGGCGGCAGATCGAGGCGCAGGACCTGGGCTTGCAGTTGCACGACCAGGAACAGCAGCCGTTAGGCACCCTGGAAGAATACAAGCACCGCGCCGAGCGCCAGGCCTTGTGCGATGTGCTCAACCGGCACAGTGACAACCTGAGCATGGCTGCCAAGGTGCTGGGTGTTTCGCGGCCGACGTTCTACCGCTTGTTGCACAAGCACCAGATACGCTGAGCGTTACGCCACGGCACCTGGGCGAACATCACCCAGGGCCGAACCCCTCAATGCGGCCCTCGCGGGATGGTCTTGAGCAGGTCTTCGGGGCTGATGTGCCCAACCACTTGTGCGACCGCGCTGCCCGGTGTCGGCAGGTCGATGATATGGCTCTTCATCTTGCCGATCACATGCATCTCGCACGGCTTGCAGTCGAATTTCAGCGTCAGTACCTCGTCGCCCTGAATCAGCTGCATGGGCGCGACCTTGGTGCGTACGCCGGTGACACCCTTGGCCTGCTTGGGGCACAGGTTGAAGCTGAAACGCAGGCAGTGCTTGGTGATCATCACCGGCACCTCGCCGTGCTCTTCATGGGCCTCGTAGGCGGCGTCGATCAGTTGCACGCCATGGCGGTGGTAGAAGTCGCGAGCCTTCTGGTTGTACACGTTGGCCAGGAACGACAGGTGCGACTCGGGGTACACCGGCGGCGGCGTGGTCTCGGCCTTGCGCGCGCCGCGTGGGTGGGCCTGTACCCGCGCGGCGGTCAGTGCCTCGATGGCCTCGCGGCGCAGGGCCTTGAGCTGCGAGTTGGGGATGAAGTACGCCTGCGGGGCGTCCAGCTCGATACGGTCGGCGTGGTACATAGTGGTACCCAGCTGGCCGAGCAGGTCGTGCAGTTGCTCCAGTGCCTGCTGGGGCTTGTTGGCGACGCCGAACGGGCCCTCCAGGGCTACCTGCACACTGACCCCTTCCTCGCTGCTCAGGGTCAGCAGCAGGCGTTGCTCGCGCAGCACCGCGTGCCACTCCACGCCCACCCGGCGTTCGGAGGACGTGCGCTGCAGGGCCTGTTGCCAGTTGTGGTCCAGGTTGCGCGACAACGGGTGGTTGGGGCGCAGCTTGTGCAGTCCTTCGGGCATTTCATTGGGCTCGACGCGGTAGCGGTAGCGTGTTTGGCCGTCTTCTTCAAACTCGCCGCGGGGCTCGGCGATGTTGGCGCGAAAACCCAGCACTTCGCGTTTGACCAGCACATTCAGGCCGTCGCCGTTGGTCAACGGCACGTCGGTCACCACGTGCAGGTCGCGCTTGCCGACCTTTTCCACCACGCCCACCGGCAGGCCGGTGAAGGTTGGCGAGTCGAACGCGCCGATATCGACCTTGCGGTCGGTGACGAAGTAGTCGGTGCTGCCGCGGTGGAAGGTCTTGTCCGGGTCGGGCAGGAAGAAGTGCTCGGTGCGCCCGCTGGAAGCGCGGGCATAGTGCGGGCGGCCTTCCAGGATGGCGTCCAGTTCCTTGCGGTAGTGGGCCGTGATGTTCTTCACATAGCCCATGTCCTTGTAACGCCCTTCGATCTTGAACGAGCGCACGCCGGCATCGACCAGGTCGGCCAGGTTGGCGGTCTGGTTGTTGTCTTTCATCGACAGCAGGTGTTTCTCGAACGCGACCACGCGGCCCTGGTCGTCCTTGAGGGTATAGGGCAGGCGGCAGGCCTGCGAGCAGTCGCCACGGTTGGCGCTGCGCCCGGTTTGCGCGTGGGAGATGTTGCACTGGCCGGAAAATGCCACGCACAGTGCACCATGGATGAAGAACTCGATGGCCGCGTCGGTTTCGGCGGCGATGCTGCGGATTTGCTGCAAATTCAGCTCGCGGGCCAGCACCAGTTGCGAGAAACCGGCCTGGTCGAGGAATTTCGCCCGCTCCAGGGTGCGAATGTCGGTCTGGGTGCTGGCGTGCAGCTCGATCGGCGGGATGTCCAGCTCCATCACCCCCAGGTCCTGCACGATCAGTGCATCGACACCGGCGTCATGCAACTGGTGGATCAGCTTGCGCGCCGGCTCCAGCTCGTTGTCGTGCAAGATGGTGTTAATGGTGGTGAACACGCGCGCATGGTACCGATGGGCGAACTCGACCAGTTCGGCAATGTCGCTGACTTCGTTGCAGGCATTGTGGCGCGCGCCGAAGCTTGGGCCGCCGATGTAGATGGCATCAGCGCCGTGCAGGATCGCCTCACGGGCGATGGCCACGTCACGCGCAGGGCTGAGCAGTTCCAGCTGGTTCTTTGGAAGGGACATGTCGTTGTATTTTCGGGCTGTCACGGGTTAGGCGCGCATTGTAGCGGCGAAACGGGCTGGCGGCACCCTTGGGCTGCCCGAAGGTGTGCAGCCAGGGTGCGAGGGGGCGGCAACGTCGGTCGGTCAGCGCTTGGCGGCCATCGCCGTCACTTCGACGCGCATGCCGTCGAACGCCAGGGCGGCCACCCCAACGGCGGCACGTACCGGCCAGGGTTTGCTGAAGAAGCGCTGGTACACTTCGTTGAATGCCGCGCGGTCGGCCATGTCGGTCAGGTAGATGGTCAGATGCAGCACGCGGTCCATGCCGCTGCCGGCTTTTTCCAGCGCCACTTTCAAGGCCTGCAGGGTGCACTCGCTTTGCGCGACGATGTTACCCAGCTCCAGGCTGCCGTCGGCACGGGTCGGGATCTGGGTGGTGACCAGCACGCCGTTGTACTCGGCGACGTCGGAAGAAATCGAGTCGGCGTCCGGGTCGGGGGTATAGATGATGTCAGCTTGAGCCATGGTGTGGTTTGCCTTGCAACGGAAGGAAACGGCAAGCCTACGCGAGCGCAACGCACCGGTCGAGCGCACCCCGGCGTTTGTAAAGCGCGGCGTTCACCGGCAAAATCGCGGCCGATTGCCAGACCAGAGGTTTACGTTGAACGAACAGACTTTGTCCCGGCGCCTGGAGCGCGTGGCTGCCTATGTGCCGCAGGGCGCGCGCCTGGCCGACATTGGCTCGGACCACGGCTTCCTGCCGGTGGCGTTGATGCTGCGCGGGGTGATCGAGGCCGGGGTGGCCGGTGAGGTGGCGCAGGTGCCGTTCGCCTCGGCCCAGCGCACGGTGAGCCGCAACGGCCTGGAGGCCTCTGTGGCCGTGCGCCTGGCCGATGGCCTGGCAGCCATCGAGCCACAGGACCGTATCACGGTGGTCAGCCTGTGCGGCATGGGCGGCGACACCATGTGCGCCATCCTGCAGGCAGGCCCGCAGCGCCTGGCCGGCGTCACCCGCCTGGTAATGCAGCCCAACGGCGGTGAGCGCGAACTACGCCAGTGGCTGGCCGGCAATGGCTACCGGATCGTCCACGAGGAACTGCTGCGGGAAAACCGCTTCGACTACGAGATCATCGTCGCCGAGCCGGGTAGGGCGGTGTACACCGCTCAACAGCTGTACTTCGGGCCGTTGCTGATGCAGGAAAAAAGCGCGGCGTTCCTGGGTAAATGGCAGCGCATGCTGCGCCAGAAGCAGCACACCCTGGCCAATTTCCAGCGGGCCCGGGGCGCTGTGCCGCAGGCGAAGATAGACGACTTCAACCAGCAGGTGGGCTGGATAACGCAGCTGCTGGCGTGAGTCACTGTTGTGGGCAGTTGCTCATCTCGCGGTAACTGATTTCGTGCTTCTGGTCATGGTGGTCGAGGTACACCATGTGAGCGGTGCCGATCTGGCAGTCGCCAACGTTGCTGGGCGGGGTGATGGAAATCACTTTGGCCACATCCAGGTCCATGCCGTATGCATAGTTGCTACTGGCTGGCTGATCGTTGTCCGTGGCTGCGAGGGCTGCGCACGAAGCCAAGGCAGCGGAAATGGCGATTACAGCGAGGGAGGGTTTCATGGCTGGCTCCTTTTACAATGTATGACTAAGGATGTATTCAAAGGCCTTACACAATAAATGGGCTAAGTCGTTATAGATTCCTGCCTTTAACGTAACAATAACACCCAGTAAGGAGCTCACTTTCATGGACATGCTGCATGCCATGCGTACCTTCGCCCGTGTGGTGGAATGCGGCAGCTTCGCGGCGGCCGCCAACGCCCTGGACATCTCTGCGGCACAGGTTTCGCGCATCGTGGCGGAGCTGGAAAACCAGTTGCAGACCCGCCTGTTGCACCGCACCACCCGGCGCTTGCGCATGAGCGAGGCCGGCGAGCGGTTTCTCGAGCGGGCGCGGCAGATCATGCTGCTGACCGAAGAAGCGGTGGGCGAGGCCCGTGGTGCGCACCTGACGCCGCGTGGGCGGTTACGCCTGCACTGTCCCCATGGCCTGGGGCTGTTGCTGATGCCGCTGGTGGCCGGCTACAACGCGTTGTGCCCGGAGGTGGTGATCGAGCTGACCCTGTCACAGCGCAACCCCGACCCGCTGGCCGAAGGGCATGATGTGGTGATTACCGTTGACGGCGCGTTGCCCGATTCGCAGCTGATCGCGGTGCCGCTGGGCAATATCTTCAGTATCCCCTGCGCGGCCCCGGCCTACCTGGAAGCCAATGGCGTACCGGAAAGCCCCGAAGACTTGCACGGCCATCGTTGCCTGCGCATGTCGTACCCCCTGTACGAAGGTGACTGGGTGTTCCCGCAGGGTGTCGACCAGTGTGTGATCGTACCGAAGGACGGTTTCTCCACCAATGTTGCCGATGCCATGCTGGTGGCCAGCGAGTTGGGCATGGGCATAGGCCTGTTGCCGTTCTACACCGCCAGCCAGGCGATCGGGCAGGGGCGCCTGTGCCGCCTGTTGGCGCCGTATCGGCTGCGCGAGAGTGCGCTGTATGCAATTTACCCGTCACGGCACTACCTGGATGCCAAGGTGCGTACCTGGATCGACTACCTCAAGGAGCAGTTGCCAGCGCTGTTCGAAAGGCACGCCGAGCTGGTGGACGACGCCCGCTACTGGCGCTAGGTGGGCAGAGCCTGGCGCCAGGGCCCGGTCGTCGACCTACTAAAGCGTGTAGTGCTTCAGCTCCCGCGCAATCAGCATGCGCTGGATTTCGCTCGACCCTTCGTAGATCTGGGTGATCCGGGCATCGCGGTAGTAACGCTCTACCGGGTAGTCTTCCAGGTAGCCGTAGCCGCCATGCACCTGGATCGCCATCGAGCACACCCGTTCGGCCATTTCCGAGGCGAACAGCTTGGCCTGGGATGCCTCTGACAGGCACGGCCTGCCGGCGCTGCGCAGGCGCGCAGCATGCAAAATCAGCAGCCGCGCAGCGTTTACTTGCACCTGCATGTCGGCCAACAGGTTGGCGATGCTCTGGTGCTCGTTGATCGGCTTGCCGAATTGCACACGGTCCCGTGAATAACCCAGCGCTGCTTCGAACGCCGCACGGGCGATGCCCAGCGCTTGCGCGGCGATACCGATCCGGCCCCCTTCAAGGTTGGACAAGGCGATGGCCAGGCCCTTGCCGCGCTCGCCCAGCAGGTTGGCGGCCGGTACACGGCAGTTGTCGAACGTGACCGCGCAGGTATCAGAGGCGCGGATGCCCATCTTGTGTTCGCTGCGGTCGACTTTGAAGCCCGGGTTGTCGGTAGGCACCAGAAAGGCCGACAGGCCCTTTTTGCCCAGGTCCGGGTCGGTTACCGCAAACACGATCGCCAGGCCGGCACGCCGGGCATTGCTGACGAACTGCTTGGCGCCATTGATTACCCATTGGCCGTCTACCAACTCTGCGCGGGTCCGCAGGTTATGCGCCTCGGAGCCGGCTTGCGGCTCGGTCAGGCAGAAGCAGCCGATCACTTCACCCGTGGCCAGGCGTGGCAGCCATTGCTGCTGTTGGTCGGCCGTGCCATATGCCAACAGCGGGCCGCAACCCACGGAGTTGTGAATGCTCATCATCGCCCCGGTGGCGCCACAACCGGCGGAAATTTCCTCTACCGCCAGGGCATAGGCGACGTAGTCGGTGTAGCTGCCGCCAAAATCTTCGGGCACGACCATGCCCAGCAGGCCCAGTTCGCCCATCTTGCGTACCACGTCGTCATCGATCCAGCCGGCCTTTTCCCAGGCCTGGGCGTGCGGGGCGATTTCGCCACGGGCAAAATCGCGCGCCATGTCGCGGATCATGATCTGTTCTTCGCTCAGTTCCAGGTCTTGCATCGGTGTACTCCCGGGCTCACAGGCCTTCGAAGAATTGGTCGACCCGCTGGCGTTGCAGTGCAGCCAGGGTAGGTGGGTTCCAGCGCGGTTGCTTGTCCTTGTCGATGATCAGGGCGCGTACGCCTTCGATGATATCGCCATGCTGGAACCACTGGCGGTCCAGGTGCAGCTCCATGGCAAAGCACGCCTCCAGGTCCCGTTGGCGGCCCCGGCGCAGCATCTCCAGCGTAACGGCCATGGCCAGCGGTGAGCGGCTTTCCAGCTGATCGGCGGTGGCCGTGGCCCAGGCGTGGCTGTCGCCAATGCTGACTGTGCGCAATTGCTCGACGATGGCCGGCAGGTCGGGCAGGGCGAAGAAGTGGTCGATGACCGGGCGCAGTTTTTCCAGCGGGGCATCCTCCAGCACCTGGCTACCGAGCCTGGCCAGCAGGCCCTGCAGGTCCTTGAGCGGGTGGTCGCCGAAAATCAGCTGGTCCAGGCCTTGATCCAGGGCGGCGAGCTGGTCGCTGGCCAGGTACCAGTCGGCCAGGCCGCAATACAGCGCGTCGGCGGCCTGCACCTGTGCGCCGCTCACACCCAGGTAGATGCCCAGCTCGCCAGGGAGGCGCGACAGAAAATAACTGCCGCCCACGTCGGGAAAATAGCCAATGCCGACTTCAGGCATACCCAGGCGGCTGCGCTCGGTCACCACGCGCAGGTCACAGCCCTGAGCCAGGCCCATGCCACCGCCGAGGGTGAAGCCGTCCATCAGCACCAGCACCGGTTTGCGGTAACGGTGGATGGCCAGGTCGAGGGCATACTCCTCGACGAAAAAGGTCTCATGCAGCGTATCGCCGGCCTTGAAGCTGTCGTGCAGCGAACGGATGTCGCCACCGGCGCAAAAACCCTTGGGGCCTGCACCGCGCAGCACCACCGCCCGTACGTGCGGGTCCCGGGCCCACTGTTCCAGGTGGTGGCGCAGGCTACGGACCATGTCCAGGGTAAGGGCATTGAGGCCGGCGGGGCGGTTCAGTGTCAGGTGGCCGACCTGGTTGCGGACCTCGGCCAGTACATGGTCGGTGGCTGAGGTATAAGCGTGCGCAGTCATTGCCTTCTCCCTGCTTTGTTATTGATTTTCCAAGTGAAGTCTGGATTTCGCTGGAGGATCTGGCGATCCTTGCATGCGAATTTGCCTTGTACAATCGACAAATCTGCAGGGGGAATCTGCATTTTTGCGTGCCTGGCAGTGTTGCCACTCTAGCAAGGTTTGAGGTTTACCGGGCTGGCATGGTGGATGGGCGCCGATGTTCTTGGTGTTTTGGTCCACCAGAATCACGATCATTAACCTTAGCGTAATGATCCAGCGCCGAGCTTGATTGATGCCCGGCTGGCCCCCGCCCTAAGGTGACCCCACGACAGCGAACCCGTGGAGTCACCATGACAACAACACAGAATCCACCGCCGCAATGGTCGCGACGGCGTGCCGAGAAGCAACGCCGCCTCGATCAGGTCTGCCACCTTGCCGACGGTGCGGTGCTGCCCAGCGAGCGTATCGTCGAAGCACTGGAGCTGTTGCTGGCCCCCGGCGACCGGGTGGTGCTGGAAGGCAACAACCAGAAGCAGGCCGACTTCCTCTCGCGTTCGCTGGCCAAGGTCGACCCTGGGCGCCTGCACGACCTGCACATGATCATGCCCAGCGTCAGCCGTGCAGAGCACCTGGACTTGTTCGAGCGCGGCATCGCCCGCAAGCTGGATTTTTCCTTCGCCGGGCCACAAAGCCTGCGCATTGGCCAGTTGCTTGAAGACGGCTTGCTCGAAGTCGGCGCGATCCACACTTATATCGAGTTGTACTCGCGGCTGCTGGTCGATCTGATCCCCAACGTGACCCTGGTGGCAGGCTTCATGGCCGACCGTGAAGGCAACCTGTACACCGGGCCCAGCACCGAAGACACCCCGGCGCTGGTGGAGCCGGCCGCGTTCAGCGACGGTATCGTCATCGCCCAGGTCAACCAGCTGGTCGACCGTGTGGATGACCTGCCGCGGGTCGATATCCCGGCGTCATGGGTCGATTTCGTGGTGGTTGCCGACCAGCCTTTCTACATCGAACCGCTATTCACCCGCGACCCACGTCACATCAAGCCAGTGCATGTGCTAATGGCGATGATGGCCATTCGCGGCATCTACGAAAAACACCAGGTGCAGTCGTTGAACCATGGCATCGGCTTCAATACCGCTGCCATCGAGCTGATCCTGCCCACCTACGGCGAGTCGCTGGGGCTCAAGGGCAAGATCTGCCGCAACTGGACCCTCAACCCGCACCCTACGCTGATCCCGGCTATCGAAAGCGGCTGGGTGCAAAGCGTGCATTGCTTTGGCACCGAGCTGGGCATGGAGGACTACATCGCCCAGCGGCCCGATGTGTTCTTCACCGGCCGTGACGGTTCGCTGCGCTCCAACCGCATGATGTGCCAGCTGGCCGGGCAGTACGCCGTGGACCTGTTCATTGGCGCGACCCTGCAGGTAGACGGCGATGGCCATTCGTCGACAGTCACCCGCGGCCGCCTGGCCGGCTTTGGCGGGGCGCCGAACATGGGCCACGACCCCCGGGGCCGGCGCCATGCAACGCCGGCCTGGCTCGACATGACCGTGCCGCAAACCCTGCTGGAGCGCGGCCGCAAGCTGGTGGTGCAGATGGTCGAAACCTACCAGGAAGGCGGCAAACCGACCTTCGTGGAAACCCTGGATGCGGTGGCCGTGGCGAAAAAGGCCGGCATGCCGCTGGCCCCGGTGATGATCTACGGTGACGACGTTACCCACCTGTTGACCGAAGAGGGCATTGCCTACCTGTACAAGGCCCGCAGCCTGGAAGAGCGCCAGCAGATGATTGCCGCTGTGGCCGGGGTTACCGCCATCGGCCTGCGGCATGACCCGAAAGACACTGCGCGCCTGCGCCAGCAAGGCCTGGTCGCATTGCCCGAAGACCTGGGCATCCGCCGCACCGACGCCAGCCGCGAGCTGCTGGCAGCGCGCAGCGTTGCCGACCTGGTTGAATGGTCCGGCGGCCTGTACAACCCGCCGGCACGGTTCAGGAGCTGGTGATGAAAGCACACGACTTGCGCCTTGAACCTGTTACGGCCCCTGTGGGCGCGGGTTTACCCGCGAAGAGGCCAGCCCACACAACCCGGATTCAACTGCCAGACCACCTGGCCGACCTGGCCGTGGAAGCCCTGATCGACGAAGCCGAGCTGTCCCCCAAACCCGGCCTGGTCGACCGCCGCAGCAACGGCGCTCACACCGACATGACCCTGGCCCTGATGCACGCCTCGGCCCTGGCCCTGTGGCCCTGCCTGCGCAACATGGCTGCAGCCGCGCAAACCATTGGCACCATCGGCCAACCCCTGCGCGCCAGCTTGGGCCAGCTCGGCCGTGAAGGCGAAGCCGCGATGCTGGCCGCGACCCATGGGGTCAACACCCACCGCGGCGCAATCTGGGCCCTGGGCCTGCTGGTCGCCGCCAAGGCCCTCGACCCCGATGCCGACGCCAGCACGGTGGCCGTTCGGGCCGGGCGCATCGCCCTGTTCGACGACCCGGCCATGCCGCAGCAGCACAGCCATGGCCTGCAGGTGCGCCAGCGCTATGGCCGCAGCGGTGCCCGCGAACAGGCCCAACAAGGCTTCCCTGCGGTTATCGGCCACGGCTTGCCACACCTGCAATGCAGCCGTGCCAGCGGTGCCAGTGAGGCCAACGCCCGGCTCGATGCCTTGCTCGCCATCATGGCCGTGCTCAGCGATACCTGTGTGCTGTGGCGCAGCGGCCCTGCCGGGCTGGCCGCCGTGCAGCAGGGCGCCCGCGCGGTACTGGGTGCCGGGGGCAGTGCCACCCTGGCCGGGCGCCGCCACCTGCGTGCGCTGGACCAGCAACTGCTGCAGCTGAACGCCTCACCGGGCGGCGCCGCCGATCTACTGGCCGCCTGCCTGTTCCTCGACAAAGCCGGGAGCCTGTGACATGGAAACCCTGACCTTCGATTTCCCCGCCGCCGAACCGGGGCGTGGCCGCACGCTGGTGGGCTGTGTCAGCTCCGGCGACCTTGAAGTACTGATCGAACCCGGCACCGCCGGCCACCTGCAGATCCAGGTGGTGACTTCGGTCGATGGCAGCGCCGCGCGCTGGGCGCAACTGTTCCAGCGCCTGTTCGAGGGCCGCGCCTGGCCGGCCGTGAACATCGACATTCATGACTTCGGCGCCACCCCGGGGGTGGTCCGCCTGCGCCTGGAACAAGGCTTCGAGGAGATCGCCCATGACTGACACCGCACGTCTGCTGCGAAGCCGCAGCTTCGTAGAACTGGGTGCCCGGCAGCGCGCCCGCGCCGTGCTCGACCCGGGCAGTTTCCGCGAGCTGCTCGGCCCCTTCGACCGGCTGATGTCGCCTTGGCTGCCCTTGCAGGGCATCGTGCCGCAGGCTGACGACGGCGTGGTCATCGCCAAAGGCACGCTGAACGGGCGCAATGCGGTGGTCGCCGCTATCGAGGGCGGCTTCCAGGGCGGCAGCATGGGCGAGGTGGGCGGCGCCAAGATTGCCGGGGCGTTGGAGCTGGCCATCGAAGACAACCGCAATGGCATCCCCACGTGTGCAGTGCTGCTGCTCGAAACCGGCGGTGTGCGGTTGCAGGAAGCCAACCTTGGCCTGGCAGCGATTGCCGAAATCCAGGCGGCGATTGTCGAACTGCGGGCCTGGCAGCCGGTAATCGGGCTGATTGCAGGTTCCGTCGGGTGCTTCGGCGGCATGTCGATCGCCGCTGGCTTGTGCAGCCATTTACTGGTCACCCGCGAGGCCCGCCTGGGCCTCATCGGGCCTCAGGTCATCGAACAGGAAGCCGGCATTGCCGAGTATGACGCCAAGGACCGGCCGTTCATCTGGAGCCTGAGCGGCGGCGAACAGCGCCATGCCAGCGGGCTGGTCGATGGCTATGTGGCCGATGACATCCAGGCGCTGCGCGACTGCCTGCTGCAACTGCTCGACTCGCCTGGCGCTGACCGCGCCCGGCAACACGCCTGGTACCTCGAGCGCCTGGCCCGGCTGGGCGCCGAGTGCCCGCAACTGGACGCTGCCGCTGTGCGTGCCCTTTACCAAGGAGAAGCCCAATGAACCGTGCCATGAACTGGTTGCCGGGCCTGGCGGGCGGCCAACCCTTGCCGGGCTACCCGGCGTCGTTGCAGGTTATCGATGGCGAACTGGACAACCGCCTGGCGCGCTTTATCGCCGTGGTCCCCGACCCCGCCAATCCGTTCCCCCGCGCCCGCGGGGGCGAAGTCGGCCTGCTGGAGGGTTGGGGCCTGGCCAAGGCCGTGAGCGACGCGGTCGACGCTGACAGCCAGGGGCACAAGCGCGCAATTGTCGCGGTAATCGATGTGCCCAGCCAGGCCTACGGTCGCCGTGAGGAGGCCTTGGGTATCCATCAGGCCTTGGCTGGCGCTGTGCAGGCTTACGCCCAGGCCCGGCTGGCCGGTCACCCGGTAATCGGGCTGCTGGTCGGCAAGGCCATGTCTGGCGCTTTTCTTGCCCACGGCTACCAGGCCCAGCGCCTGATCGCCCTGGACGATGCCGGGGTAATGGTGCATGCCATGGGCAAGGCGGCAGCCGCGCGGATTACCCTGCGCAGTGTCGAGCAACTGGAAGCGTTGGCCGCCGAGGTGCCGCCCATGGCCTATGACCTGGCCAGCTATGCGTCACTGGGCCTGCTGTGGCGTCGGTTGACGGTGGCCAACGCCGAAGCGCCTGGCAGCGCCGACATTGCCCGGGTGCGTGCCTGCCTTGCCGACGCGGTCCGCGATATTGGCAGCTCGACCGACCTGTCGTCGCGGCTGGCGGGCGAACACCGCAGTGCCTCGCGGCAAGTGCGTGAGCAACTGCGCCGCCAATGGCAGGGTGCCTGAGGTGAACGCGCCACGCCCCCATGACCTGCTGTGGGGCATGCCCACTTCGGCCCTGCCGGCCGACGCGCCGCTGTGGGCACGGGAAGTGTTGGCCGGCGGCCAGCCGGTGGTCGTGCGCCGCGCGGTGTGTGACGCCGGCTGGGTCGCCGTGGGCGTGCGTGGCCAAGGGCGGGCGCAGCGCCTGGCAGCGTTGATGCGGGTTGGCGACATTCAACGCCAGCAGGCCCCCGAAGCCTTGCAGCGGCCAACACAGCGCGCCTGGCCAGCATTGCAGGCCCTGGCCTGGGTAGCGCCAATGCTCGATGCCTGCGGCCTGGCCTGGGGGCCGACAGGTGGCGTGGGTTACCAGATTGCAACGGGTATCGACGTGCTGCACGCCGACAGCGACCTGGACATACTGGTACGCACGCCGCAACCGCTGGCGCGTATACAGGCCCGCACGCTGTTGGCGATGCTGGACGGCGCGCCATGCCGTATCGATGCGCAGCTGGAAACCCCGGGCGGTGCTGTGGCGTTGCGCGAGTGGGCCGGTTTCGCCCAGCGCGTGTTGCTCAAGTCGCCCGTGGGGCCATGCCTGTGCGAAGACCCGTGGGCTGTACGGGAGCGTGCCGCATGAGCACTCTGTTCGCGTTCCCGGGCCAGGGTGCCCAGCAGGTCGGCATGTTGCAGCGCCTGCCCGAAGGCAGCGCGCCGGTGCTGGAAGAGGCCAGCGATGCCCTTGGCCAGAACGCACTGGCGTTGGACAGCGAGCACGCCCTGCAGTCGACCCGCGCCGTGCAGCTGTGCCTGCTGCTCAGTGGCGTGGCCTGGGCGCGCTGGTTGATGCAGCGCAGCCCAGGGCCGGATTGCGTGGCGGGCTTGTCGGTCGGCGCCTACCCGGCGGCAGTGGTGGCCGGTGCTCTGGGCTTTGCCGACGCTGTGCGCCTGGTTGCCCTGCGCGGCGAACTGATGCAACGGGCTTATCCGCGTGGCTATGGCATGACTGCGCTCAGTGGCCTGGAGCTGGCCAGTGTCGAGCGCTTGCTGGGCGAGGTGGGCGGCGAGGTGTATGTCGCCAACCTCAACAGCGAGCAGCAGATCGTCATTGCCGGCAGCGAAACGGCGATGGCGGCGGTGGCGGCCCGCGCGCGAAGCCTGGGCAGGGGCATCGCGCGCCGGCTGGCAGTCAGCGTGCCATCGCATTGCCCGTTGCTGGCTGGCCCGGCAGCAGAGCTGGCTGCGGCCTTCGCTGCGGTCGAACTGCAGCGGCCACGTATCACTTACCTCAGTGGCAGCAGCGCACGGGTGATAGTCGACCCGCAGCGCCTGCGCGACGATCTGGCCGGCAACATGGCGCGCCGGGTGGACTGGCGGGCAGCGTTGCGCAATGCCTATGAACGCGGCGTGCGCCTGCACCTGGAAATGCCGCCTGGCAGCACGCTCAGCGGCCTGGCCCGGCCGGTGTTCGAACAGGGCAGGGTGCTGGCGGTGGAAGGCACCCGATGGGACAGCCTGGATGCGCTGCTGCGCCAGGAGGTGGCGGACCGGCGATGATGGCGGGCAGCTCGCCAGCTGGCACGGGCTACGCCCGTTAACGAAGCCAGTGCGGCGCTTGCGGATTTACCGATGGCGAAGAACAACAACAAGCAACTTCGACACTACCTGAGGACAACAACAATGATCATCTATGGTGTGGCACTGCTGGCAGTCTGTACGCTGGCTGGGGTTATCGTCGGCGACTTCCTGGGCGTACTGCTGGGCGTCAAATCCAATGTAGGCGGGGTCGGCATCGCCATGATCCTGCTGATCTGCGCACGCCTTTACATGCACCGTCACGGTGGCATGAGCAAGGAGTGCGAGTTCGGTGTGGGCTTCTGGGGGGCCATGTACATTCCGGTCGTGGTGGCCATGGCGGCGCAACAGAACGTGGTCACTGCCCTGCACGGCGGGCCGGTGGCGCTGCTGGCTGCGATAGGTGCGGTGCTGGTGTGCGGTGCGACCATTGCACTGATCAGCCGCAGCCACCGCGGCGAACCGCTCCCAGCGGTCGAGGCGCCACCCCAGGCCAATGGGCATGCTGCCCCTGCAGGAGGGCGCTGAACATGTGGCCGATCATTGATAATGCCCTGGAACATAACGGCCTGATCACTGCCTTCGCGGTGGTGGGCGGCATCATGTGGCTGTCGGTGTTGTTGTCCAGGTACCTGACCTTCGGCCGCGTGCACGGCTCGGCCATCGCCATTGTCATCGGGCTGGTGTTGGCCTGGGTGGGCGGCACCCTCACAGGCGGCCAGAAAGGCCTGGCCGACATGGCGCTGTTTTCCGGCATCGGCCTGATGGGCGGGGCCATGCTGCGCGACTTCGCCATCGTTGCCACGGCGTTCGAGGTGCAGGCCACCGAGGCTCGCCGTGCCGGGATGATCGGCGCGGTGGCGCTGCTGCTCGGCACGGTCTTGCCATTCATTGTCGGGGCGGGCGTGGCGTACGCCTTTGGTTACCGCGACGCGGTGAGCATGACCACTATTGGTGCCGGCGCCGTGACGTACATCGTCGGCCCGGTGACCGGCGCGGCGCTGGGTGCCAGTTCGGACGTGATGGCCCTGTCGATCGCCACCGGTTTGATCAAGGCGATTCTGGTGATGGTATTCACCCCGGTATCGGCCCGTTTGCTGGCGCTGGACAACCCACGCTCGGCAATGGTGTTCGGCGGTTTGGCGGGGACTGTGTCGGGTGTGACCGCCGGGTTGGCGGCGACGGACCGGCGGCTGGTGCCTTATGGGGCACTGACCGCCACGTTCCATACCGGCTTGGGGTGCCTGATGGGGCCGTCGATCCTGTACTTCTGTGTGCGAGGGTTGGTGGGGTAGACAACCGGGCTGCATGGCAGCCCGTTGGCTCAGTGGGCCTGGCTCTGGGCAGCCGGTGCAGGGTCGGCGGGCTCCAGCGGCGGATGCTCTTGCGCGGCATGCATCAGGTCTTCGGTTACCCGCAGTTCGGCACCGGTGGGCGAGAACGTGGTCGAGGCGGCGAAGGGCGCCGGGTGTTCTGCCGCCGGGCGCTTGCCACGGCGCCACATGAAGAAGCACAGCATCGCCAGGTTGACCACGGCAAACGCCCAGAACAGTCCGGCCTCGCCAAACTCGGTCATCATCGGCGAAATGGCCACCGGTGCCATGGCCGAGCCCAGTGAGTTGATCAGCAGCAAACCCTGGATCATCGGCACCAGCGCATCGGACGGTGCGCGGTCGGCGGCATGGCTGACCGCGACCGGGTACAGGGTGAACACGCCTCCGCCCAACAGGAACAGCATGGCCGGCAGCAGGAACGAGTCCGAGGGCAGGAAGACCGTGACCAGTGACAGCACAACGCACAAGGCGGCCAGCGCCAGCAGTACGTCCAGGCGGTCTTTGCGGTCCGACCAGCGCCCGACCGGGTACTGCAACAGCATGGCGCCAAGGATGACCCAGGCCATCATGTTGCCGACTTCGCCCACCTCCAGGCCGATGCGTTGCAGGTACAGCGGCAGCAGGGCATAGATGCCGGCGATGGCGACGCCCGAGCCGAAGCAACCCACCAGGCCCGAGGGGGCCACGCCCAGCAACTGCCGGGGCTTGAGGGGTTCGACCTGCTCCAGCAAGGGCGATACCCGCGGCAGGATCACGATGGGCAGCACCGACAGCGCGGCGAGCACGCCGGCCAGCATGAACGGCGCGGTATCGCCCAACTGGGTGATCTCCCCCAGGCCGGCCTGGGCGATGACCCCGGCGCCATAGAAGGCGATCATGTACAGCGCCAGCAGGCGGCCGCGGATTTTCGCGTCGCCGGCCAGCAGCAGCCAGCTTTCGATCACCAGGAACACGCCCACGGCGGCCCAGCCGTTGATCAGGCGCAGCACCGACCACCAGGTCACGTCGTAGAACAAGCCCTGCAGCAAGATGGTCACGGCAATCAGCGAGGCGAAGCTGGTATAGGCGCGAATGTGGCCGATGCGCAGGATCAGCCGGTCGTTGAAGATGGCGCCCAGTGTGAGGCCGATGAAGTAGGTCGACGAAACGATGCCAATGGTGGTGGCAGACTCACCGGCAGCGCCCAGGCGCAGGGTGGTGAGGGAAGACATGAAGCCGTTGCCCAGGGCGATGATGAACAGCCCGAGCAGGGGCGCCAGCGCCATGGCCAGCAAACGCGGAGACATAGGTACCTCTGGTTGGATGAGCGGAATGAGCGCCTTTTCGGACGCGCACACCGGCTCGACCCCGCAAGGGGCGAGTAGCTGCACGGATGCGACCTGGGCAAGACTCAACCGCTGGGCCGGAGGGGATGGGGCCGGGCGGGGAGGGTTGAGCCTATTTCACATGGTGGGCATGTGTTCAGGCACGGACTCTGTCATTGCTGCTGGTTGCCACCGTTGACGGCGACGGGCGAAAAGGAAGCGCGATTCTACGGGGTTGCGAGGGTTTGCCCAAGGGGCCTGGCCCTGCGACGAGACGCCGCAGGCAGCCAGGCAACTGCGCCCGGCAGCTAAGGCTGCACCCGGGTATCGATACTGACCACCACCGACATCCCCGGCCGCAGCTGCCGGGCGGGTGGCTGGTCGGCATCCACAGTGATCCGTACCGGTATCCGCTGGGCGATCTTGACGAAGTTGCCGGTGGCATTGTCGGCCTGCAGCAAGGCGAACTCCGAACCGGTGGCCGGCGAAATCTGCTGCACGTGCCCGTACAGCTTCAGGTGGTTCAGCGCGTCCACGGTAAAGCTCACGGGTTGGCCGATGCGCACATTGGCCATCTGGGTTTCCTTCATGTTGGCGATGACCCACAGGGTGTCGGGCACCAGCGCCATCAACTGTGCACCTGAATTGACATAAGCACCCAGGCGCGTGCCGATCTGCCCCAGTTGGCCGTCACGCGGGGCGGTAACCCGGGTGTTGTCGAGGTCGATGCGCGCCAGCTCCACGGCGGCCTTGGCGTTTTCCACGGCCGCTTCGAGCGCAGCCCGGTTGACCACCACGGTCTCCCGGTCCTGGCGGGCGATTTCCAGCGCGGCCTTGGCCTGGGCCAGGCTGGCGACGGCAGCTGCCTCGTTGGCGCGGGTCACGTCCAGTTCACTGCGGGAAACCGAGCCGTCGCTGACCAGCGCCTGATTACGGCGCAGGTCGGCCTTGGCTTTGGCCGCCTGGGCCTGGGCATCGCCAATGGCGGCCTGGCGCTGGGCAATGGTGGCTTCGGCGCTCTTGCGCTGTTGCAGGTTGTTGGCCAGGGCTGCCTGTTGCTGCTGCAACTGGGCGAGGGCCTGGGCCAGGCGCTGCTTGTAGATACGGTCGTCCAGTTGCACCAGCAGGTCGCCGGCCTTGACGAACTGGAAATCGTGCACGGGCACGTCGACGATGTAACCACTGAGCTGGGGGCCGATCAGGGTGACCTGTCCGCGCACCAGGGCGTTTTCGGTGCTTTCGATGGCACTGCTGAAGGGCGGCAGGCGCCAGGCATACAGCACCAGCAGAACACCTGCCAGGGCCACGGCGGCAAAGCAGATCGAGGACAGCAACCGCACCCGCCGCGTGCGTACCGGGCTACCCGGCTCGCTGGGCGGCGTTGTGCCTTCCGGGGTTTCGGCGATGGCGGTGGTGGTCGTGGTACGGGTGTCGTCGGTCATCGGGTGGGCACGCCGGGGGTGGAGTCGGTGGTGGTGGCCTGGCGTTTCGAGTACCAGAGCCAGGTGCTACGGATGCAGATCCAGATCATGGTCAGTATGGCGATGCTGCCGATCAGTACGAACACATCGTTGTAGGCCATGACATTGGCTTCGCGGCTGGCGGCCGTGGCCAGCAGGCGCATGCCGGCTTCGGTGCGCAGGGCCGGGTCGGCAAGGATGCCACTGTAGGCTGCTGCACCGCTTTGTACGCGGGCATTGACCAGTGGTTCCAAATAACTCAGGTGGTCCATCAGGTGGCTGGAGTGGAACTTCTCCCGCCAGGTCTGGAAGGTGCCGAGCAGTGCCGCGCCAACCAGGCCGCCAACGTTGTTGCAGATGCCGAACAGCACCGAAAAGCTGACCAGGTTACGGGGGTTGGCGCGCACATGGCTGATACCCAGGGCCATCGACGGCCCCAGGAAGAAGGTACTGCCAAAGGCCAGCAGAAACTGGCTGAAGTACATTTGTGCCGGGCGCGTGAGGTTGCTGGAACCGCTGTCGATGAATGCACCGACGGCCATGGCCAGCAAGGACACGAACAGCGGGATGATCAGGTGGTTGGGGTTTATGGTCAGGGCACTGCTGGCCAGGCCCGCCACGGCACCCAGCAGCATGATCCAGTACAGGCTGCGCATCTGCTCGCTGCTCATGTTCAAGGCCTGCAGGAAGCCTACCGCGCCTGTGGATTGCTCCGAGGTGACCATGCGGATCAGCACCACGCACAGGGCCAGACGGATGATGGCGCCACTGCCAAGCCAGCGGGTCATCAGCAACGGGTTGCGGCGGTTGTGTTCGATGGCCAGGCCGCTGAGCATCAGCGCAATCGATGCCGCCAGCGCCACGCCGAGCCATGGGGCCTCCAGCCACCAGTCGATGCGCCCCAGCGACAGCACGGCACAAAGCAGGGCGGTACCGCTGGCCATCAGGGTGAAGGTCAGGAAATCCAGTGGCTCGAAGGTTTTGAAGCGGTCACCGGGCGGTAGCTTGAGCAGCAGGACACAGCCCAGTGCCGCCAGGGCCAGGCCGAGCTCGAACAGGTACAGCCCGCGCCATTCGGCTATCTGCAGCAAGTCTTCGGAAAAGATCCGCGCCAGGGGTAATGCCAGCTGCGAAGCGCCCAGGCCCAGTACCATGGCCTTCAACCGCCACTGGGCGGGGAAGGCCTGGATCATGTAGTACAGCCCCAGCGAGCTGAGCGCCGCCCCCACCATGCCGTGGGCCGCGCGCACGGCGATGGCCGAGTTGAGGTCGTTGACCAGCAGGTGGGCGAAGGTGACCAGGACGTATAGGACCAGGAACACCTCGGTGAAGGCGCGCAAGCCGAATTGTTGGCGGAATTTCACCAACAGCAGGTTCATGGACACGTTGGTCATCACGTAGGCCGCTGGCAGCCAGGCCATTTCCGCCGTGGTTGCACCTAGCGCGCCTTGCAGGAACATCAGGTTGGCGGTGACCAGCGCGTTGCCCAAGCCACCGGTAATGGCTACCAGCAGGCCGACCACGCCATACGCCAGGCGTTTGGCTGGCGAATGCAAAGGCGTGGAAGGGGAGCCTGGCAGGGTGGGTTTTTCGTGGGGTAGCCACGCGTGTGGGGCGTATTTGTCCATGGGGCAGACTGTACTTGAGCGGCGCTTGGTGCTGCTAGGTGCAGGCTTTGGTTTTGAGCATATTGTGCGTTGCCGGTAGCACTGTATTCGCGGGTGGCACCGAACCCGACGCGGTGGCTGGCACCGGCTGCGCCGGTGTTCGCGGGCACGCCCGCTCCCACAAGGGAGCGGGTTTACCCGCTAAAGGGCCGGGGCTGCTGGCTGACGGGGGCGTCAGAAGTCTACGCTGGCGGACAAGCGCAGCACCCGTGGTGTGCCTTGGGTCAGGTAGTTGTTGGTGGTCGAGGCCGACGCCCAATAGGCCTTGTTGGCGACGTTCTCCAGGTTGGTCCGCAAGGTCACCCACTGCTCATCCACCTTGAAACGGTAACGTGCGCCGAGGTCGACCCGGGTCCAGGCCGGGATGTTCAGGCTGTTGCTGGCATTGACGTACTGGCCGCCGGTACGCAACACCCGCGCATTCAATGCCGCGCCGGCGATGCCTGGAACGTCCCAGTCCGCGCCCAGGTTGTACTGGAAGCGCGGCACGCCCGGCGCACGGTTGCCGTCGTTGGCGCCATTGGCAGTGTTCTTGAGCTCGGTGTGCATGAACACTGCACCGGTCAGCAGGCGCAAGCCGTGCACCGGCTCGCCGAACACATTCAATTCCACCCCTTTGTTGACCTGCTCGCCGTCCATGCTGAAGGTGTCGCGCTCGGCACCGGCGCTGCGGAACGTGGTGCTGTTGGGCTGCTCGATGCGGTACAGGCCAAGCGTTGCACCAAAGCTGTCCCAGTCCAGCTTGACCCCGGCCTCGACCTGCTTGCTGCGCCTGGGCGGGAACACTTCATTGGCATTGGTCACGCTCGACGGGGCAGTGGGGCCTTGTGCCAGGCCCTCGATGCGGTTGGCGTAGAACGACACATGCTCCCACGGCTTGAGCACCAGGCCATAGACCGGCGTGGTCACCGACTCGTCATAGTTGGCGTTGCGCTCACCGCTAGCGGTAGACCAGCCGTCGACACCGATCGATTGCCGGCGCACGCCCAGGGTCAGCAGCACACGGTCATCCACAAAGCCAAGGGTGTCGGACAGCGCCACGCTCTTGACCCGGTTCTTGCCCACGATACGCGGGTCGTGCAGGTCACTGCCCGTGTACGTATTGGTCGGGCGCGGCACCTTGACCGGGTGGTACAGGTCGGTGGCATAGCGGTTTGCAGCAGCAACTGCGGCGTAAGCCGAACGTTGTTCGCCCCACATGCCCGAAAGCCCGACGTTGAGCCGATGGCTGACCGCCCCCGTGGCGAACTGGCCATTGATGCCGGCCATGGCGCTCTTGTTGTCTTCATCGTGTGGTGAATAGAGGTAGCCACCCCGCGCAGTACCGTTGGCGTCGCTGACGTACAACGAGGAGTATTCGCCGTTTTCGCGAGTGTGCTTGGCCCCGGCACCGGCATAAAGCACCCAGTTATCGTTGAGGTCGTATTCGGCGTTGAGCATGCCGTAGGTGTCTTCCAGCTGTGACCAGGTCCACGGTTGGGCGTAATTGTCGCGTGCCGAGGGGGCATGGGGCACTTTGCTGCCGGTTGGGTAGATCACCGCCCGGCCCTGGTTGATGCGTTCTTTCTGGTAACCCAGGTCGGTGGACAGGCGCAGGCGTTCGCCCCGGTAGTCCAGGGCTACAGCTACCAAGGTGGCGTGCTGCGCTTCGTCGTGCACACCCGTGCCGCCGTCATGCTGGGCCAGGTTGATACGGGCGCCGAAGCGGTTGTCTTCACCAAACCGTTGGCCCAGGTCCAGGTGGCCGCCGACATTGGCGCCGGTGGCATAATCGAGGCTGACGTGGCGGGTTGGCGTGTCTGCGGCACGCTTGGGAACCAGGTTGACCGCACCGCCAATACCGCTGCCCTGGGGGGCGACGCCGTTCAGAAAGGCGTTCGGGCCCTTGAACACCTCAACGCGCTCGAGTGCTTCGGTGGTGATGATCTGCCGCGGTAGCACGCCGTACAGGCCGTTGTAGCTGATGTCGTCAGTGCTCAGTGGCAGCCCGCGGATGGTGAACACCTGCGAGAAATTGCCAAAGCCTGCCGACTGGCGCACTGCCGCGTCATTGAGCAACACATCACCCAGGGTACGCGCCTGTTGATCGGCAATGGTCTTGGCGGTGTAGCTGGTGACGCTGAACGGTACATCACTGGTCGACTGTTCACCAAGCACACCCAGGCGTGCGCTACGCGCCACCTGGCCGCCTTGCCAGGTATCGCCGCTGGCGGCCAGGTTGCTGTTGATGGTGGTGGCGCCCAGCTCCAGGGCACTGCCCAGGTCCACTGCCGGCGCCAGGGTGTAGCCCCCGCTGCCGGTGCTGATCACGCTGTAGCCACTGCCGGCCAGCAGGCGAGCAAAACCCTCCGGCACACTGAAACTGCCCTGCAGGCCCTGGCTTTGCCTGCCCTGAAGCAGCGCCGGGTCGAATGACAAGGGCACCCCGGCATTGGCGGCGAAGCGTGCCAGCACATCGGCCAGTGGGCCAGCGGCCAGGTGATAGTCGCGGGTGGTGGCGTCGGCAGCGATCGCCGCTGGTGCCAGGGCGGCCATGGCGATGGCAAGGCTCAGTGCCTTGAAAGGCAAATGGGGCATTGGGCGAGGGTCCTGTAGGTGCAGAAAAGGGAGGTTCTGCACTGATCACCGGACGACGCCGGAAAAGGTATCAAAAAGCCTGTCGTTGATTCCCGTGTGCGCTGAGCCCGGGTCAGCTCAGGGGCTCGACCGTCACCCAATAGCGAGTCAGGCCCTGGACAGTTACCGGCAAGGTGTCGGCCAGCAGCCGCAGGCTGGCATCGGTATCGGTCACCGGAAAGGCGCCAGACACTTTCAGGCCGCGCACCGCCGGGTGGCAGCGCAGCACGCCCGGGCGGTAGCGGCCCAGCTCCTGCAACAGGTCGGCCAGGCGCATGTCGCGCGCCAGCAGCATGCCGTGTTCCCAGGCCAGGTCGCCGTTTTCCAGCGGGGTGGCGGGCAGTACCCGGTCGGCACCGAACGCGGTGCGCTCGCCCGCCTTGAGTTGCACGCTGGCGGCGGCGTGCAGCGGGCGGTTGGCGACGGTGCCCTGCAACACCGCTACCCGGGTCAGTGCGCCGTCGATACGTACGCTGAAGCGCGAGCCCAGCGCCCGCGCATGGCCCTGCGGGGTGGTCACCACCAGCGGGCGCGGCGGGGTTGCCGGGTCGTTGGCGCTGGTCACGAGCACTTCGCCTGCCAGCAAGGCGATACGGCGTTGCCGGGCATCGAAGCGGATATCGATGGCGGTGTGGGTGTTCAACAGTACGTGGCTGCCGTCGGCCAGTGTCAGTGAGCGTTGTTCGCCAACCGCCGTGCGGGCATCGGCGGCCCATTGCTGCCAGGGTGCCTCGCGCCAGGCCATCCAGGCTGCTGGTGCCGCCAGCAGCCACATCCCCAGACGCTGCAGGGCCTGGCGGCGGCTGACCGCACCCTGGCGGCTGAGCCGGCGCAAGGTTTCCCCGGTAACCGGCGCAGGCAGGCGGCGAAACTCACCGAGGATGGCCTCGGCGCGCTGCCAGGCCAGGGCATGCTGGCTACTGCGCTGGCACCAGGCCTGGACGGCGCGATGGTCATCGTCGGTGGCTGCGCCCGACTGCAGCTGCACCAGCCAGTCAGCGGCCTCGCCGAGGATCAGTGGGTCGATAGGTGGCCTCATTCGTCCATGCTCAGGCAGGCGAGGAAGGCGGTGCGCATGTCGCGCTTGATGGTCACCAGCGAAACCTGCAGTTGTTCGGCGATTTGCGCGTAGGTCAGCCCGTCCAGTTGCGACAGCAGGAATACGTGGCGAACCCGCGCCGGCAACTCGCGCAGCATGGCGTCGATGCGGTACAGCGTTTCGAGGATCATCCAGCGGGTCTCGGCCGACGGCACTTCTGGTTCGGGCAGATGCGCGATGGCCTGCAGATACGCCCGTTCGACATCCTGGCGACGCCAGCGGTCTATCACCAGGCCCTTGGCAATGTGCGTCAGCAATGCCCGAGGCTCACCGCCGAAATAGCTGTTGCCCTGACGGCTGAGCAGGCGCAGGAAGGTGTCATGGGCCAGATCAGCCGCATCGCAGGCATTACCCAGCCTGCGCCCCAGCCAGCCCTGCAGCCAGCCGTGGTGCTCGGTGTACAGCGTCTGAACGTGCAGGTTGAGGGTGGGGTCGGCGGGCGGCATGGGGCGCGGGTTTCCGGGAAATAGGTGCAATTAGGAATTGATCGCATTCTATGCCCCGGGTTGCAGAACTGGCAATGTACAAAAGTGCGGGTACATGCCCTTACAATGCCTTGGCCAGAAACGCCGCCGTGCGGCTTTCCTTGCAGTTGGCCACCACTTGCGGCGTTCCGCTGACCACCTCCTTGCCCCCGGCAGCCCCGGCACCTGGCCCAATATCGATCACCCAGTCACTCTGCGCCACCACCCGCATGTCATGTTCCACCACCACCACGCTGTGCCCAGCCTCGACCAAGCGGTTCAGTTGCACCAGCAGCCGGTCGATGTCTTGTGGGTGCAGGCCATTGGTCGGCTCATCCAGCACGTACAGGGTCGCGCCCCGGGCCATGCGTTGCAGTTCGGTCGCCAGCTTGATGCGTTGCGCCTCACCCCCGGACAGCTCGGTGGCCGGCTGGCCCAGGCGCAGGTAACCCAGGCCGATGTCTTGCAGCACCTGCAGGCACCGCCGGGCCGGAGGCTGTTCGGCAAACACCTGCAGGGCCTGGTCGACGGTCAGTTGCAGCACTTGCGCAATGTTCATGCCTTGCCAGCTGACCGCCAGGGTTTCGGGGTTGTAGCGCGCACCGTGGCAGGTCGGGCAGGGTGCGTACACGCTGGGCATGAACAGCAACTCGACGCTGACAAAACCCTCGCCTTCGCAATTGGCGCAGCGGCCCTTGGCCACGTTGAAGGAAAAGCGCCCGGCGTCAAAGCCCTGCGCCTTGGCTTGTTCGGTGGCGGCAAACAGCTTGCGTACATGGTCGAACAACCCGGTGTAGGTCGCCAGGTTGGAGCGCGGCGTGCGCCCGATCGGCTTCTGGTCTACCTGCACCAGGCGCTTGATAGCCTCGAGCCCGGCGCTGACATGGCCGCTGCTGGTCTGTTGCGGTTCGTCTTCCAGGCTCTGCTCCTCAGGCTCGTCGCCTTGTTCGGCATGGCCCAGGTGCGCGCCCACCAGCTCCAGCAGGGCCTGGCTGACCAGGCTCGACTTGCCCGAACCGGAAATACCCGTTACCGCCGTGAAGCAGCCCAGCGCAAATGCTGCGCTGAGGTTGTCGAGGTTGTTGCGGCTGATGCCTTCCAGCTTCAGCCAGCCACGGGGCTGGCGTGGCGCACGCGGGGCCTGGGCCTGGGCGCCGAACAGGTAGGCGCGGGTGCAGGACTGCTCGACCTTGGCCAGCCCCGCCGGGGGCCCGCTGTACAGGATGCTACCCCCGTGCTCGCCGGCGGCGGGGCCTACATCCACCAGCCAGTCGGCCCGGCGCATGGTGTCCAGGTCGTGCTCCACCACATACACCGAGTTGCCCGCCTGCTTCAGCCGTTGCAGTGCCTGGAACAGCGCTTCACTGTCGGCCGGGTGCAGCCCGGCCGAGGGTTCGTCGAGTACGTAGATCACGCCGAAAAGCTGCGAATTCAGCTGGGTGGCCAGGCGCAGACGTTGCAGTTCGCCAGATGACAAGGTGGGCGTGCTGCGCTCCAGGGCCAGGTAGCCCAGGCCCAGTTCGAGCAGGGTGTCGATGCGCTCCAGCAGTTCATGGGCGATGCGCTGCGCGGCCAGGCGCTTTTCCAGGGTCAGCTGGCTTTGCTGTGGCTCCAGGTAGCCCGCTGCCGCGACCTTGCGCAGCACCTCGGCCAGCGCTTGCAGCGGCAACTGCGACAGCTCGGCGATGTCCAGCCCGGCAAAGGTCACGCCCAGCGCTTCACGCTTCAGGCGTTTGCCGTGGCACAGCGGGCAGGCGCTGGGGCGCATGTACCGGGCGACGCGCTTGCGCATCTGTGCACTTTGCGAATGCATGAAGGTATGCATGACATAGCGCCGGGCACCCGTGAAAGTGCCCTGGTAGCTGGGCTCCAGCTTGCGCTTGAGGGCCTGGCGGGTTTGCGCCGGGGTCAGGCCGGCATAGACCGGTGCGGTGGGCGTTTCTTCAGTGAACAGGATCCAGTCGCGCTGGGCCTGGGGCAGGTCGCGCCAGGGTATGTCCACGTCATACCCCAACGTGACCAGGATGTCGCGCAGGTTTTGCCCTTGCCAGGCCATTGGCCAGGCCGCGATCGCGCGTTCGCGGATGGTCAGTGACGGGTCGGGCACCATGGTCGCCTCGCTCACCTCGTAGACGCGGCCCAGGCCGTGGCACTGCGGGCAGGCACCCTGCGGGGTGTTCGGCGAAAAGTCCTCGGCGTACAGCATGGCCTGGCCTGCCGGGTACTGCCCCGCGCGTGAATAGAGCATGCGGATGGAGCTGGACAATGTGGTCACGCTGCCTACCGAAGAACGGGCGCTTGGCGTGCCCCGTTGCTGCTGCAAGGCAACTGCCGGGGGCAGGCCTTCGATGGCGTCCACATCCGGCACACCCACCTGGTCGATCAGGCGCCGCGCGTAGGGTGCCACCGATTCGAAATAGCGGCGCTGGGCTTCGGCGTACAGGGTGGAGAACGCCAGTGAGGATTTCCCCGAGCCGGACACTCCGGTGAACACCACCAGCGCATCGCGCGGAATATCCACGTCGATATTTTTCAGGTTGTGCTCGCGGGCACCACGGACACGAACGAAACCGGTGGGGGGAGTGGAACGTGGCGGCATGGCGCTTTCCTTGGCGGTACGGGAAGCTCACGGTAGCAGCATTGTCGCTGACGTGGGTCAGGGTTTCGGTTCGCGGGTGCCAAGTACGTCGCGAATGTTGTCCACCACATTGCTGTCTTTGATCACATCGCTCAGCCAGCCTTCCAGCGGCATGTTGCCCCACTTGATGGCACGTTCTATCAGATACGGCACCGGGCTTTGCGGTTCAGTCTGTTTGAAAAACTGGGCGATGCCGGCCAGCATGCTGAAGGCTTCGTCCCGGGTCAGCGGGGTGGTACGCATGGGCGCAGGCGCAGTGGACTGGGCGGGAGTGTTCATGGCTTCACCTGCCTGTTCGACGGGCGCGACGCTGGCTTCGGGTTCGTCGACCACGGGGGCTGGCGGCTGCAGCTCGACACCACGGTCTTTCAGCAGTTTTTCAGCCAGCTGGCTGGCCCGGGTCAGCATGTCGGCGAGGCTGGCAAAGCTCGGTGCCTCGTGGCCGAACAGTTGCTCCGCAGTGGCCTGCAGGCGTTTGCAGGCTTGCAGACTGTCGTTGATCTGCAGCGCCTTGTTGCGCAGGTATTCGGTGTCGGACAGCGCCACCGAGCGCTGGAATATCTCGGCGTTGATCTTGCCTTCGTTCAATGCGGTCTGCATGGCCTTGGTGTCGCGCAGGGCCAGGTTTTCCACAAGACGTGATTCGTCGTAACGCAACACGCCAAAATTCTGCCCTTGGGTGATGGGCAAGCCACCGGCGATGTCGGTGAGTGTGCTCTTGAGCCAGGACAACCGGGCCGCTCGCTCGTCAAGGCCCTCTTCGAGGGTTGGGTACAAGTTTTCCCAGAACGCCTGCAGCAACTGTTCAGTCAGTACCAGGCCGAAGGTGATGCCTTCGAAGTGCGCGCGCTGGGCCAGGCCTTCGCTGAGCCAGGCTGCCAGCATCAGGTCCTTGCTGTGTTGGGCGAGGCCCTGGGCAGACAAGTTGATCACCTGCTCCCAGTCGGCGGTTTTCAAATCGGTTTGCCAGTCGCCCTGGGTCAGGTAGTCCGGGTCGGCCCGGCGCGCCTCCTTGATCTGGTCGAACAACGCAGAGAAGCTCAAGTCTTCGCCACTGCCACCTTCGATGGGTGCGACCAGTGCGGCCAGCGAGAGGTCATTGAGAATGTCAGGCATAAAGCACTCAGGTTCTGGCTAGTGAACAGCGTGCCAGGCTGGCTGGCACACTGTGAAGGATGGGCCGCTGAAGCGGCCCTGGGCATGCAGGTAATCAGGCGAAGACTTTGTTCGCGGTGCGGTCCCAGCCACCGACGATGTTGCCGCCGGCCTGGCCGTCGGTACGGTTCTGCTGGGTGTAGGTGGTTTTGATGCGGGCGAAGTTGAAGGTGATTTCTTCGATCGGCAGGTCGCTGACCGCCTTGTCTTCACCGGCCTGGTTGCCACCGGCAACGAACCTGACCGACGACACCACGACTTCTTCCATGTCGATGGTCAGGTAGGTGACCTTGTCACCACCGGCGCGGTTGACGTTGAGCTTCAGCTTGGCAATGTGTTTGCCGGTGCAGCAGTGCTCGAACAGTTTGGCCGATGCCTTGTCGACCGATTTGCGGATCTTGAAGTCGCTCAGGGCAACACGCTCGGACGACGCGCCGCCCGAGGAGCTGGCAGTCGCCGAGGTCGCCTGGGTGGCGCCGTACTCGTAGCCCAGCACTTCGATCCAGTCCTTGTGCTTTTCGTCCAGTACTTCGCCTGGGATGCCGTCGATTTGGATATACGCGTCAAATGCCATTGTGAAACTCTCCATTAACAACTGGTAAAGGGTTGCTCATGCGACCCTTGGTTTTTTACCTCGCCAACAGGGCGGCAGAGGTAGCGTGCCGCCACCCGGTGCTCCTCCTGTGAGCCCGGGTAGCCGGTTGGTGCGGCGCGCGCTCAGTTGAGCCCGCGCACTTCGATTTCTACCCGGCGGTTGGGCTCCAGGCATTTGATCAACTGGGCCCGTGCCTGTTGCATGTCACAGTTGACCAACGGTTTACGGCTGCCTTCGCCTTGGGCCACCACCAGTTCGGCTGGGACGCCCTTGCCGACCAGATAAGTCCGAATGGTTTGCGCCCGTTGTTTCGATACCTGCAGGTTGCTCTGGCTGTCACCGAGCTGGTCGGCGTGGCCGGAGATGACGATCTTGCCGATATTGGGCGTGTTCAACAGTTTGCTGGCGATGGCACTGAGTTGGTTCTGGCCCTCGCTTTTCAGGCTCTGGAAATCTGCCCGGCCAAAGGCGAACAAGGTGTCCGATTCCAGCGTGATGGTCTCTATCGCGCGTAGCGACTGGGCACGCAGGCTGTCGATGTAGTTGCGCGAGCTAGAAATCAGGAAGGCGTTGTCGAGAATGCGCGGCACATCCGTTTCGCGGATCTGGTCGGCATAGAAGGTGATCTGCCGGCTGGCGTACAGGTAGTCCTGGTCGCCCTTGCCCTGGTTGGCCTCGGACAGGCTGTGGCCGGTATGCCGAGCGATGGCCGGGTACCAGTAGTCGGGCAGGTGCGCCTTGAGAAACGCCGGGTCGGCCTGCTCCCGCTGGGCGGGCGAAAGCATCACGTAGGTGTCCAGTGTCGCCTTGCCGAAATCGGCGATCGACTGGGCGCGGTTGTCATGTGGCAGGGCTTCGGCCTCCACACTGTCCACGCCGCTCACCGGTTGCAATTCGCGGGTATTGCGTTGGTAGACCTTGAGCGTGGTCAGCAGGTAGAGCGTGCGGGTGAGGTTGTCTGCGGTGGGCTTGAGCATCACCTGCTGCAGGGTGGTGAAGTAACGGTCGCGCAGCAGCGGCTCAACCTGATGGCCCTGGTACAGGCCCAGACGCAGGCTGAACGGTACACCCTGCTCACGGTGCTGCCGGTAGTAATGGGCGGCCCAGAAGCGCAGGCGGTCCAGGCTGCGCCAGGCGGCGTACTGGCCATCGGCAGCCTGGTCCTGGCGCTTGGCCTCGGCCAGCTCGCTCGCGATGCTGCCCAGCACCGCACGGTTGTTCAGGTACGACCAGCCCCACAGGCTGCACAGCAACAACCCGGCGAGGCTGGCACAGGCCACCCAGGCGGCCTTGCGCCGGCGCTCGCGGTGGTTGCTGGTGTACAGCGCCACCAGGTGCTGGTCGGGGATGATGACCTTGCGGAACAGGCTGTTGATGAACAGCGGCGCAGGCTGGCTGCCTGCGCTGACCGCCCCCTCGCCGTGTTCCAGGGCAAAACGCTCGGCAACATGCTGGCCATGGCTGCCCCACAGCGCTTCATCGGCCTGCAAGGCGGCAGTGAAGTAGAAGCCACGCAGCATTTCGGCATTCTGGTAGGGGTTGGCCCGCAGCAGGCTGTCGACGAACGCCTGCAGCCGTGGCTTGATTGCGGCCAGCTCCAGCGGGAAGCGGTAAGCGGCGTCGTTTTGCCGCGTTACCTGAATGTCCTGCTGCACCAGTTGCTGGCTGGCAACCTGCTGCCAGTAGCGGGTCAGGTCGTCCATCGCCTGGCCAAAACGCTGGCCCCAGTCCGCCTGTTCGTAGCCTTTGTGCGCGAAGGTCTTGCCCATCACTTCGCCGCGCGCGGCCTCATCCAGCTGGCGATAGAAGGGCGTGAAGCCGGGTATCAGGTCGCACTTGGTGAATACCAGGTAGATCGGCAGGCGCACTTCCAGCAAGGCGCAGCTTTCCTGGATGCGTTCGCGCAAACGCTTGGCCACCCGCTGCTGGTCTTCGGCCGAGCCGTGCACAACGTCGGCGATGCTGACACTGACGATCAGACCGTTGAGCGGGCGGCGTTGCCGGTGCTGGCGCAGCAACTGCAGGAAGCCACGCCACTTGCCGGCCTCTTCCGGGCTGTTCATGTAGCGCCCGGCAGTGTCCAGCAGCACCGCTTCAGAGCTGAAGAACCAGTCACAGTTGCGCGTGCCACCCAACCCTGCGACGCGTGCACCTTCGCGCTCGGCGTAAGGGAAGTTGAGGCCGGACTGCAGGATCATGGTGCTCTTGCCAGCGGCGGGCTGGCCGATCACCAGGTACCAGGGCAGCGCGTACAGGGCGTCTTTGGCAGAGGTGCCGCGTGGCGTGTTCTTGTGCAGGCGCTCGATGCCCTGCAGCAGGCGCTCGCGCAACAGGCTGACCTCCTCGCGGTCGGCCGGCGTGGCATTGAGTACAGCCTGGTCGGCGTCGTCGCGCAGCAAGCCTTCGAGGTTGTGATGCTGGCCGGCGCCACGGTACAGCAGCAGGACGTAGCCCGCCGACAGCAGCAGGAAAGCCCCGATGCCAGCCAACAGGCTGTGCAGCGAAGCGAAGCCCAACGCGCTGCCGATCGCCCATACCAGGAAGATCACCAGGAAAAACGCCACCCCCAGCAGATAGGGTTGGTAACGCAGGCAGTAGTACTTGATCTTGTTCATACAGGCGTCGCATCCAGCGCATCGACGAATTGCTCGATAACGCGTTCAAGGGGTAGATCGAAGTCGTGTTGGCCGCGGGCCGATGCCGCAGGGCCCAGTAGCGCCAGATGCTGCTGGGCTTCGGCACAGCCGCAGAGCAGGCGATAGGCACTGCTGGCGTGGCGTGACGGGAAGCAGAACAGGCGCGGGTGCATGAAATCGTCTGCCAGCAGGCTCACGGCTGGCGTATCTGGCTGCCCGTTCATGTGGCACAGCCAAGTCAGCCACAGATCGGCTGTAGGGTTTTTCAAACCGCGCTCAGCGGGGAGGGGCAACTCAATGCCACCCTCGAAGTCACTGTGCAGCGCCGGCCGGCATGCGCGCAGCCGTGTCAAAGCGGCGGCGCTGTCGAAACCTGGCCAGGAGCCGTGCAGTGCACGGGCGATATCGGTGAAGCTGAAGTCACGCAGGAACTTGGCGTGCACCCGGCGGAACAGGTCCAGGTCCTGGGCTTGCAGGGGGCGCAAGGCCTTGACCCGTTCGAACAGGCGGGTGCCGTCGGCACCTTGCACGGCCTGGTGCAGCAAAGGCTTTATCTGTGCGCAGAACAGCTCGCCCAAGGTGAATGGGTTGCCCAGGGCCATGCCTTCCTTGCCCTTGAGCAGTTGGTAGATGAAGAACGGATAGCGCCGGTTACTGGCGTCACGCGAGCTCAACAGCCCGCCCAGCAGCCAGTTGCCATTGCGTGCGCGGTATGTGAAGAAGCACATCGGCAACCCATCGAACAGTGCCTGCCAGTCTTCGCGGTGGCGCATGGCCGCCAGCGAGGTCTGCAGCCAACTGTCGAATTCGCAGACTTCCTCCGCCGCGCCATGCAGGCTGACGAAGTCTGCGCTCGATGGCAGTTTGCCGAAGCAGCCGATCATTGGGCACTCCTGTCGTTGAGTGCGCTTAGGGCCTTGACCTGGCTCAGGTCGGTGAGTTTTACCCCACCGAAGTTGCGCACCACCAGGCTCACACGGCCATTGGCGGTGTTCCAGCTGAAGCGCTGCTGGATGCCGTCGAGGTCGTCGACGCGGGCGCTTTCGTTCATGCGCAGCAGGCCCCAACGCCCGGGGAAGTCGAACACCGTTACCCGTGCGCCACTGAGCGTTACCACATCCAGGCGAGCGCCCGGGGCGTTGCTGGTGCCTGGCCAGGCGAAGCGGCTCCAGCTGCTGCGGCCGTTGCGGTAGTGCTGTTCCTGCCCATCGAGGGTGAACACGATGTCGGTGAAGTTGGCCGAGGGCTCCAGCATGATTTCAAAGCCGTTGTCGCGGTCTGACAGGCTGGCGATCACTTGGCCTACCGAACTGGCCCGGTCGATGCTGTTGAGCATGCCAGGGTTGACCAACGCCGGTGCCTTGCCATCACCTACGCCCAGACCTTCGCCGCCGGCGAGGTTGCCGATTTCGTTGCGTTTGAAGGCCGGCAGCAGCCCCGAGTCCGGGTCTACGAAACGTTGCAGGTCTTTGACCGAGGCTTCGTTGCGGCTACCACCGGCAATCGGGTAGCGGTGCGCCATGACCTGCTGCCAGGGCTTGGCGATCTGCTGCGCCCAGGCTTTGGCGATCTGCTGGCCGGCCGGGTCACGCAAGGTCGCCCAGGCGTACTGGATCGGCAGGTTGAACAAGCCTTGCAGCGAACGCGACAGGCTGTCCTGGCTGGTGTCGACGCTGGTTTCCACGTAATTGCGTACCGTGGTGACCTCGCTTGGCTGGCCTTCCAGGGTTTCGCTGATCAGCTGCTTGCTGCTTTTGCCGACATCCTGCGACCGCTGGATGTTGTTCATGCGGACCTTGAGCTTGCGCAGCGCCGCCAGATAGCGGTCCATGATGGTGCTGTCGGCGCCTTCGGCGTTGTTCTGGGCGAATACCCGGGCAACCGGTTCGAAGCGCTTGGCGAGGCTGCCATCGTCCACCGCCGGCAGGGCCGGGGCTACGTTGGCAGGCAGGCTGTCGTTGGCGTCGAACAGCCCGGTAACCTTGCTCCAGAAACCGTCATCACGACCAGTGCCGGCCGACGGTACTTCGCGTTTGACCGGCAGGTCCCACTGGGTATTGTCGTTCACAGCCTGCAGCAGGTTCTTCACGGGAGAGTGCTGAACGTCGCTCAAAAGCCCCAACTGCTGGGTCGCCGATGCCAGGTCGGCGAAGTGGCGCACGCCCACGCTACTGACCATCTTGTACCAGGCTTGGGTGTAATCGCGCTTGTAGCGGCTCATGAATTCGCGCACGAAGTTGGCCTTCTGCACCAGGGCATCGCCGCCGTCGCCGTCCAGTACCCAATCGGACTCGTTGCGCAAGTTGCTCGATACCAGCTTGATCAGTTCAGGCTTGACGAACGTATCCCAGCCTTGGCGGGTATAGATCGCAGGTACCCCGGCCGACCCATACAGCAGTGCGCGCCCAGGTTGAGGCACAAGGTCGTTGAGGCTCAGCGCCGGGAATTGGCGGCTGGATTCGAGTTGCAGGCGCAGGTATTCGCGATCGACCAGCGAACTGGAAATCATGAACGACTTGAGGTTCTGCCGGGTTTCGTTGATCAGTTGGTCGTTGCGTGGCAGTGAGGGCGCCTGGCCCTGTTCCAGCAACTGCACGTACAGCGGAGTGTTTGCGCCGATCACGTCGGCGCTGGCGGGGGTGCCTTCGCCGGCCGCCGCGGCCCAGGCCTGTGGCAGGCTTGCGGCAATGAAGGCCGGGTCTGGGTGGGCGTCGGGTGCCGTCAGCAGCAGGTACAGTTTGAGCGTGTTGTAGGCGTCGATGATCGAGGCGACTTGCTGCTCGTCGAGGCGCCCCAGCATCTCTTCGGACAACGACAGACCACCGGTTGTCGCGGACAGCTCGGCGGCATCGCTGGCTGTGGCCAGGTTGGCCTTGGCCGCATGGGCGCCTGCGCGGGTGTTGGCCAGCGCGGCCTGCGCTTTGGCTGCAACCGCTGGGGCCAATGGCTTGGCGTTGCGCTTTTTCGGCGGGGCCGGGGTGAACTCCAGTGACTGGTTGATACCCGCGGCGAAGGTATTGAACGCGCGCATTTGCACTTGCAGGCTACGGGCGATCGGTTCCAGGGCCTGGCTGCGCAATTGCGCCAGATACGCGCTGCGGGTCACCTGGTCAACCGCCTCACCGTGGTACAGGCCGGCGCTGAGGCGCAGCGGCACGCCTTGTGTGCGATGCGACTCGACAGTGGCCATCTGCTCGCGCAGCACTTGCAGGCCTTTGCCCGCGGCCATTTGCTGCTGGCTGTCTTCGGCCTGGCCTATCTGTGCCAGCTGCAGGCGCAGATTGTCTAGCCATTGGCGATTGTTGACGAACGACACTGCCTGCCAGCTGACAAGCAGCACGCCGGCGGCAACGGCCAGGCCCAGCAGCAGCGGGCTGAGCCCAGCTTGGCGGCCTTGGCGCGAGTGATAAAGGCTCAGGTCACGGTCGGGGAAAATGACCCGGCGGAAGGTGTCGGTAATGAAGTAGCTGCGGTTGCCCGCTGCCGTGCCAGCCTGTTCGGCCTGGCCATCTTCGGCCGCCTGCAAGGCGAATTCGTCGGCGATGGCGTCTTCGTACACGTGCCCCAGTTGTTGCCCGGTCTGCAGGGCGCTGGTGAAGTACAGGCCGCGCAGCATCAATGGGGCGCCTTCTGGTCATGCAATTGCTGCTGTGCACGGCCATCGGCGGCCTCTTCGGCCCGGCGCCGACTGCCCTGGCCGAGCAGTTCCCGGTCGAGGTGCGTTCCACCGGCGTGTCGGTGGCCTATAACGTGGCCGTCATGGTATTCGGTGGCTTTGCCCCGTTGATCGTGACCTGGCTGACCCAGGCGCTGGGAACCCCGGTGGCGCCATCGTTCTATGTACTGTTTGCCTGCCTGCTGACCTTGTTGGCTACCTACTGCCTGAAAGACGCACCCCGGGCGGGCAACCGGGCCGCCTTCAACCTTGGAGTGAAACCGTGAAGCCGCTTGTCATCGACCCCATTGTCGCCCTCGGCGCCGAAGCCTTGTCCCACGCCATACACGCCCGCCAGCTGTCGTGTCGCGAGGTGATGCAGGCCTACCTCGTGCACATCGAGCGGTGCAACCCACGGGTCAATGCGCTGGTCTCGTTGCGCCCGGCCGCGGCACTGCTGGCCGAGGCCGACCAACGTGACCGCGAACTGGCCCGCGGCCATTCACGCGGCTGGATGCATGGCATGCCCCAGGCCATCAAGGACCTGGCGGCCACGGCCGGGCTGCGTACCACACTCGGTTCGCCGCTGTTCGCCGACCAGGTTCCCCAGCACGACGCGATCAGTGTGGCGCGGGTGCGGGCCAGTGGCGCCTTGATCGTGGGCAAAAGCAACGTGCCCGAGTTCGGCCTGGGGTCGCAGAGCTACAACATCTTGTTCGGCACCACCACCAATGCCTACGACCCGACACGGGTGGCGGGGGGCAGCAGCGGTGGCGCGGCGGCGGCACTGGCCATGCGCCTGCTGCCGGTGGCCGACGGCAGCGACATGATGGGCTCGTTGCGCAACCCGGCGGCGTTCAACAACGTGTTCGGCCTGCGCCCCTCGCAGGGGCGGGTGCCCCACGGCCCTGCGCCGGAATTGTTCGTGCAGCAGTTGGCCACCGAGGGGCCGATGGGCCGCAGCGTGACCGATGTGGCCCGGCTGTTATCGGTTCAGGCCGGGGCAGATGCGCGGGCACCGCTGGCGCTGAGCGAAGGCCGGCGCGATTTCGCCGCCGGCTTGCAACGTGATCTGCGCGGCGTACGGGTGGGCTGGCTGGGGGACTACAACGGCTACCTGCCGATGGATGACGGGGTGATGAGCCTGTGCGAATCGGCCTTGGCCGATTTCGCCGAGCTGGGCTGCCGGGTCGAGGCCTGCCAACCGGCATTCGACCTGGCTCGCTTGTGGCAGTGCTGGCTCACGCACCGCCACTTCCTGGTGCATGGCAGCCTCAGCGCAGCCTATGCCGACCCGGCCCGGCGCACACTGCTCAAGCCCGAAGCACAGTGGGAGGTGGAAGGCGGCTTGCAGTTGAGTGCTGCAGCGCTGTACCAGGCTTCGCTGGACCGCAGTGACTGGTACCGCGCCATGGCTGAGCTGTTCGAGCATCACGATTTCCTGCTGCTGCCATCGGCCCAGGTGTTCCCTTTCGATGCAGGCCTGCCATGGCCGCAGCGGGTAGGCGGGCGGCCCATGGATACCTACCACCGCTGGATGGAAGTGGTGATCGGGCCGACCCTGGCCGGCTTGCCGAGCATGAGCGTGCCGATCGGTTTCAACCCTGGCGGCTTGCCCATGGGCTTGCAGATCATTGGCCCGGCCCAGGCAGACCATGCCGTGTTGCAGTTGGCCTATGCCCATGAACAACTTACCGGCTGGGTGCAACGTTGCCCGCCGCCCAGCCTGCAGGCGCCATGAGGTGCTGGCCAGGCGCGCTTTTTGCTGGCTATGCTGACCATCTGGCAACCAGGAGGTCATCCCCATGGGCATCACGGCAGAAGGTGGCGGCGTGCGTTCGGTGGAGCGGGCGCTGGCCATCGTCGACCTGCTGGGCGAGCACCAGGCACTGGGCCTTGAAGAACTGCATTACCTGACCACACTGCCCAAGGCCACGGTGTCGCGCATGCTTGCTACTTTGCAGGTGCAGGGCTGGGTTTATCGCGGCCTCAGCGACCGGCGCTATCGGCTGTGCTCGCGGCGCTTGTACGGTGACCGCCAGTTGCGCTTCAAGCGGCGCCTGGTGGAACGCGCCGCGCCGATGCTGCTGGAGTTGAGCGAACGTACCGGGTTGGTGGTGGACCTGTCGTGTTTCGATGGTCAGCGGCTGGAGGTCATGGAAAGCGCCATTCCGCAGATCCTGCGCAAGCGTTACCCGCATACCTGCCAGATCGTCGGCCATCATGCCAGCTTGTTCCATTCGGCGATGGGCCGCGCCTGCCTGGGTGAGCTGGGGCTGGAGGAGGTGCAACGCCTGGCGGCCGATGCGCGGCTGGGGGACGATGCGTTGCTGCGCGATATCGAGAAAGAGGCACACAAAGGTTTCGGCCAGCGCACCGAGGGCCACTGGGAGTACCCGGTACGCCTGCCGCACCTGATTCGCGCCATTGCCTTGCCCGTGCATGCCGAAGGCCGCCTGGCCGGGAGCATCGCCTTGCACTGGCCGTTGGACCAGGCGCCTGTCGAGCGGGTACTGAGCCTGCACCTGAGCAGCCTGGCGAGCACGGTTGGCGAGGTGCAGCGGGCGTTGGCCTGAGGCTGGCGGCGGTGCCTTCGCACCCTACGGCCGCTCTTGGTGCCTGATGCTGCTTACTTGAGGGTGATGCCACACTGATCGGGGCTGCTGCTCAGCCCATCGCAGGCAAGCCAGCTCCCACAGGGATTGCATCAGGGCTGACAGGTGTTTGCCACAAGGTATGCAGCGCCTGTGAGATCGAGCGCCGCCCGCGCGGCGCATCGCGAGCTGCGCTCGCTCCTACGTTTGTTTCGGGC
>NZ_RHQO01000042.1:0-43387 GCF_003935475.1 Pseudomonas sp. p99-361
GCGGGCGGCGCTCGATCTCACAGGCGCTGAAGATGCTCCGGCTACCCTTGCCAGGAACCATAGAATCTCCCACAGGGTGGACTGCCCCCAAGAAATTGGATTGGTGTCCAACTTATTGGGGGCAGTCCATTTGTGGGAGCTGGCTTGCCAGCGATAGGGCCGGCACCAGCAACCCAAGACTCAAGGTTCAACCAACAACCGTGCCCTGCCACTGGTGCTGGTCTACCTGGATCAATGTCGGCCCCTTGCGCTCCACCGCCTGCCCCAGCGCCGCCTGCAATTGCGCCACATCCGCCACGCTCTGCGCTGCGGCCCCCAACGCCCGCGCCACGCCGATGAAGTCTGGGGTATGGATATCCACCCCGACCGGCTCTATCGCCCGGTTGAGCATGTACTTCTTGATCTCTTCGTAGCCCTGGTTATTCCACAGCAGCACGATCAACGGCACCTGCGCCTCCACGGCACTGGCCAACTCCGGCAGCGTGAATTGCAGGCCGCCATCGCCAATCAGGCACACCACTGGCGCCCGCTCAACGGCGTGCTCGGCACTGCCCAACCAGGCACCCATGGCCGCCGGCAAGGCATAGCCCAGGGTGCCGTAGCCCGTCGAGGCGTTGAACCAGCGGCGCGGCTGGTCCATGTCCAAGGTCAGGTTGCCGGTGTAGACGGGCTGGGTAGAATCGCCCACCAGCACAACACCGGGCAGGCGCTGCACGATGGCCGTCAACAAGCGTGTCTGGCTCAGGGTCGGCTGGTCCCAGCCGGTTGCCAAGGCTTCCCGCAGCCTGGTCACGCGAGCCCGCCCCCAGTTGCTGTCGTGTACCCCCTGCGGCTGCGCCTGCAAGGCCGCCAGCAGCGCTTCGGCAGCCAGTTCGGCATCGGCCACCAGTGCCAGTTCCGGCAGGTAGTTGCGCACGGTCTGGTCCGGGTCGATGTCAATGCGTAGCAGGCTCCCCGGGATGTCGAAACCGCCTTTGAAGGTCACGTCATAATCGGTTTCGGCCAGTTCGGTACCGACCGCCAGCACCACGTCGGCCTCGGCCACCAGCGCCCGCGTAGCCGGTAGCGACTGGGTCGAGCCAATCTGCAGCGGGTGGCTGGATGGCAGCAAGCCCTTGGCATTGATGGTCTGGGCTACCGGTGCCTGCAGGTGCTCGGCCAGGCGGGCCAGCGCAGCACCTGCTGCCAAGGCCCCCCCACCGGCCAGGATCAATGGCCGCCGCGCGCTGGCCAGGCGTTCAGCCATCTGCGCCACGGCCTGCGGTGCAGCCCCTGCCCGGTTACCCCGTACCGGGCGGCCCGGCAACAGTTGGTCGGCGGGCTGAACCAGCACATCCAGCGGTATTTCGATATGCACCGGGCGCGGCCGGGCGCTGTCGAATACCGCGAAGGCCCGCGCCAATACCTGTGGCAGGTCGGCTGCATTCATCAGGGTGTGCGAAAACGCCGCGACACCCGCCACCAGCGCCGCCTGGTCAGGCAACTCGTGCAGCTTGCCACGGCCACCGCCCAGCTGGTCACGCGACTGCACGCTGGAGATCACCAGCATCGGAATCGAATCGGCATAGGCCTGGCCCATGGCGGTGGCGATGTTGGTCATGCCCGGGCCGGTAATGATGAAGCACACCCCGGGTTTGCCGCGGGTGCGCGCATAGCCGTCAGCCATGAACCCGGCGCCCTGCTCGTGGCGCGGGGTGATATGGCGAATGGACGAGCCCGCCAGGCCTCGGTAAAGCTCCACAGTATGCACGCCGGGGATGCCGAAGACATGGTCCACGCCATAGCCTTCAAGGAGTTTGACCAGCACTTCGCCGCAGGTTGCCATCGGGGTTCACCATCGATCTTGTTGGGTTATGCGCTTATTGGACCCAAGCCACGGCTATCGCCACAATGCAAAAAAACACATACTAGCCATGTCCTGAAGTCATGGCTTATTGCGATGAAACGCCTCCCGCCCTTACCCGCCTTGCATACCTTCCTGATCACCGCCCAGTGCTGCAATTTCACTCGCGCCGGGCAGCTGTTGCACATCACCCAGGGCGCCGTCAGCCGGCAGATCGCCGCCCTGGAGCAGCACTTGGGTTATGCCCTGTTCCAGCGCCAGGCCCGCGGTTTGAGCCTGACCCGTGAAGGCCAGGACTGGCTGCCACGGGTGCAACAGGTGTTTGCGCTGATCGAACAAGGGGTGCGTGAGGTGGGAGAGCACAGCACGACCCTGCAGTTGAAGGCCCCCACGTGTGTGATGCGCTGGCTGCTGCCGCGCTTGATGGAGTGGCAGGCACTGCGCCCGGATGTACCGGTGGAACTGACCACGACCGTTCAGCATGGCGTGGATTTGCGCCGCGAGGGCTTTGATGCCGCGGTGGTCTATGGCGAGGCACCGAACCACGGGCTGCAGGTGCGCAAGCTGTTCGATGAGCAACTGACGCCGGTCTGCGCACCGTCTTTGCGTGAGGGGCTGCTGCCCTTGCAGCAGGTTGAAGACCTCGCGCGGCACATGTTGCTGCACCCCTCGCGGGATGAGCATGATTGGCGGTTATGGCTGCAGGCGGCTGGGGTAACGCTGGCTGCGCAGGGGCCGAAGCAGCACTTCGAAACGCTGGACATGGCCATGGCCATGGCGTCGCAGGGGACAGGCGTGGCTATCGGTGATTGGTCGCTGATTGGCGATGACTTGCGTAGCGGGCGGCTTTGCATGCCGTTTGCGCTGAAGGTGCGGACCGGTAAGGGCTACTACCTGGTGAGCCAGGCCAGGAACCTGCCGGCGGGGTTGCTGGAGCTGCTGGACTGGCTGGAGGGCCAGGCCAGCTTGTGAAGGCCTGTTCGCGGGCACGCCCGCTCCCACAGGTGACGCACAGGATTTGAAACCTGTGCAATACCTGTGGGAGCGGGCCAGCCCGCGAAGCAGGCGACTCAATACCCGACCGTGAACCGCTGCCGCGAATGCTGCGGTTGCTCCAGCTCATCCAGCATGGCGATCGCATAGTCGGCAAAAGTGATCCAGCTCTTGCCATCCGCACCGATCAGCAGATGGTCCTTGCCCAGCGTGTAGTGCCCGCTGCGCTCGCCTTCAACAAACTCCGCCGAGGGCGAGAGGAAGGTCCAATCCAGGTCCTGCTCGCCCTGCAACGCCTCCAGAAAACGCACACCGCCCGTGGCCTCGGCCTTGTAGGCCTCCGGGAAATCAGGGCTGTCGATCACCCGCTGCCCCGACGGCAGCAACAGGCTGGCGGCACCGCCAACCACCAGCAGGCGTTTGACCCCGGCACGCTTGACCGGCTCGATGATCGCCTGCGGCTCGATGGTGGAGAAGTGCGCTGCACTCAGGACTGCGTCCACACCTGTCACTGCGGCCTCCAGGGCTGTGCCGTCCTTGGCATCCAGCGCCTTGATGGTCACCCCGTCACGCCCCTGCAGCTGCGACGGGTCGCGGGCAATCGCCACCACCTTATGGCCACGGCGCAGGGCCTCTTCCAGCAACTGGCTGCCAGCACGACCGGTGGCGCCGATGATTGCAATCTTGCTCATGTCATACGCTCCATCAATTGAACGGAATTACCACTTCATTTCGCCCTTGGCGACCTTGGCCCCCAGCTCCAGCGAGCTTTCATCGGCCAGGCCCGGGTAACGCTGCTTCATCGCCTTGATCAGCGCGCCGGCATCTTTCGCCTTGGCGGCCTCGCTGTCGAAATCGCGAATGTAGTTGGCCGTGAAACGCACGGCCTCCAACGAACGGCTGCTATCGCCCAGGTAGTGGCCCGGCACGACCGTGCGCGGCGCCAGCGCTTCGATGCGCGCCAGGGTGCTCAGCCAGTCGGCATGGGACTTGGGCGTTTGCGTATCCGCCATCCACACATGAATGTGTTCGGCTACCACGACACCGCCGACCACGGCCTTGATCGAAGGGATCCAGACGAAACTGCGGTCAGGCTGAGGGCCGTCCAGGCCGACCACTTCCAGGGCTTGCCCCTCCAGGGTCAGGCGGTCGCCTTCGAGCACCTGAGGCAGCACCAGCCGCGCCGGTTTGTCGGCCCCCATCTGCGGCCCCCAGTAGGCCAGCTTGGCCTCCATGGTCTGGCGGATGTGCGCAACGGTGGCAGCCGAAGCCAGCACCCTGGCGTCGGGGAACGCCTGGGTCAGGGTATCCAGGCCAAAGTAGTAATCCGGGTCACCGTGGCTGATGTAGATGCTGGTCAGGTGCTTGCCACCCGCCCGTAGGCGTTGCACCAGTTGCTCGGCCTGGGCCTTGCCGAACTGGGCATCGACCAGCACCGCATCGTGCTCGCCACTGACGATTACCGAGCTCACCGGGAAAATAGCGTCGTGGCCGGGGTTGTAGACTTCCAGGTGCAAAGGCTCGGCGGCCATGGCCGGACCAGCGAGGGTGACGCAGGCCAGCAACAGGCCACGCAGTGGGGTGAACAGGGACATTGGGTAAGCCTTCCGCTAGATCGATGCCCCACAGCTTAGTTGCCCGATCCGTAACAAAAAATGCGATGCTTGGACATAGTTTGTTTCTGAAAGCGAGCAAGTCATGGACCGTCTGAACGCCATGCGCGTCTTTGTCACCGTTGTCGACCTGGGCAGCCAGTCAGCGGCGGCGGATCACCTGCAACTGTCGCGTCCGGTCGTATCGCGTTACCTGGCCGAGCTGGAAGACTGGGTGGGTGCACGCCTGATGCAACGCACCACACGCAAGCTCAGCCTGACGGCCGCTGGCCAGGAAACCCTGCCCCGTTGCCGGCACTTGCTGGACCTGGCAGGTGAACTGCAGGCCGCAGTACAACAACCGGACGATGCCCCCAAGGGGGCATTGCGTATCAGCGTCAGCACCTCGTTCGGCCAGGCCCAACTGGTGGATGCCATCGCGGCTTATGTGCAGCGTTACCCCGGTGTGAAGGTTGAACTGCAGATGCTCGACCGCACCGTCAACCTGGTGGACGAGCGCATCGACCTGGCCATCCGCACCAGCAACGACCTGGACCCCAACCTGATTGCCAGGCGGCTGAGCGTGTGCCGGTCGGTGGTCTGTGCGGCACCCGCCTATCTGCACGAGCATGGCACCCCGCAACAGGTCGAGGAACTGAGCCGGCACAACTGCCTGACCCATGCCTACTTCGGCCATAGCCTGTGGCACTTCGACGTGGCCGGCCAGCAGGTGAGCGTGCCGGTGGCCGGCAACATCAGCGCCAATGAGGCAATGACCTTGCAGAAGGCGGCACTGGCTGGGGCCGGCATCGCCATGTTGCCGACCTACCAGGCCGCCGACGCCCTGCGCAAAGGTGAACTGGTGCGGCTGCTGGCACACGCCAGGCCGCGCGAGCTGAACCTGAATGCGGTGTACACCTCGCGCAAGCACATGCCGGCCACCTTGCGCAGCATGCTGGATTTTCTGGTGGAGCGGTTCAAGGACGACCCAGAGTGGGACCGCGATCTGTCATGGGCATGATGGCCTCATCGCCGGCCAGCCGGCATGGCTATGCGCCTTGGTCCCACCTGTCGCTGTACCTTGAGCGCCGTCCGTTGCGTTGACGGCGCCCTGCCGGTCACTCCTCGACGCTCATGTACTCCTTGGCCCAGCGGATGTAGTCCTCGGGCTGGGTGTAGGTGTGCGAGAGTTCGGTGGCGCTGAGGTTGTCCGACTTGTTCTGCTTGCCGCGCTGCAGCCGCAAGCAGTCGTAGGTGGCTTTGATTGCAGCAAAGTACGCCGCGTGGCCATCGACGGCTATGCGCACGCCCAGGCGTGCCAGGCGCTCGTCGTCATGCAGGTTCGGGTTGCCATAGGTGACCAGCATCAGCGGCACGGTCAGGTGCTCGGCGATCTTTTCGAGCTGCTCGAAGTCCTTTACGCCCACCATGCAGATGCCATCGGCACCAGCCTTCTGGTAGCTCTGGGTACGCACGATGATTTCTTCGGTGGTGAGCACGCCAGCATTGGTACGGGCGATGATCGACAACGATGAATCGACCCGGGCCTCCAATGCCGCCCGGATCTTGCCAACGCCCTCATCAACCGGGATCAGGTCGGTGGACTTGCGCCCGAACTGGGCTGGCAGCAGGGTGTCCTCGATGGTCAGGGCAGCCACCCCGGCGCGCTCCAGCTCGATCACCGTGCGCATCACGTTCAGTGCGTTGCCATAGCCATGGTCGGCGTCGGCCAGCACCGGCAACTGCGCCACGCGGCCAATCCGGGTGGCCTGCTCGACGAACTCACTGAGGGTGATCAGCGCAAAGTCCGGCGCAGCCAGCACCTGCAACGAGGCGACCGAGCCGCCGAGGATACCGACCTCGAACCCCAGGTCAGCCGCAATGCGTGCCGACATCGGATCGAACACCGAGGCGGTGTGGTAACAGGAACCTGAAGCGAGCAGCTCGCGGAAGGCAAAACGCAGATCTTGATGGGAAGCCTTGGGCATGATCACTCCGCAATTATGTGCAAATTTTGAACGGTAACTACCGACCCCTGCAATCGGGTCTACCTGACCTGTTCCAACCGTCGCCATGTGGGCGGTCATGCTCGGCATGCAGGCAGAGGAATAAAAGGTGTGGGAGACAGGGGCCCGTGAAACCTGCGGCATAATGTTGCACCAAGCTGGTGCAACCCGCGGCATTCGGCCCCTGTGGCATACCAACGATATCACGCGGCCATGCTGCACTGGATGAATACGCCAATGCCGATTCGGCATAGGGGATGCAGTTAGTACATAGGAAGCTACCTAACTCGGGTTACAATTCGAGGGCCTGTTCGCGGGCACGCCCGCTCCCACATATACGGCTCATGCTCGAGCCTGATCGTTACCTGTGGGAGCGGGCATGCCCGCGAAGATGCCAAAACCGATAACCAAGGTACCCCCGTGACCGCCGCCCTGCCCCCCACCACCCTGCGCAACGTGCTCACCGCCCTGATGCTGGCGATCTTTCTCGGCGCCCTGGACCAGACCATTGTCGCCGTCTCGCTGCCAGCCATCTCGGCCCAGTTCAACGACGTCGGCCTGCTGGCCTGGGTCATTTCCGGCTACATGGTCGCCATGACCATCGCCGTGCCCATCTACGGCAAACTGGGCGACCTGTATGGCCGACGGCGCATGATCCTGACCGGCATCAGCCTGTTCACCCTGGCCTCGATCGCCTGCGCGCTGGCCCAGGACATGCAGCAACTGGTGCTGGCCCGGGTACTGCAAGGTATCGGCGCAGGTGGCATGGTCTCGGTCAGCCAGGCGATCATCGGTGACTTCGTGCCGCCCCGCGAGCGTGGCCGTTATCAGGGCTACTTCAGCAGCATGTATGCCGTGGCCAGTGTCGCCGGGCCCGTGCTGGGCGGTTGGTTGACCGAATACCTGTCATGGCGCGGCGTGTTCTGGATCAACCTGCCGCTGGGGCTGCTGGCCTTGTGGTCGATTCAACGAGCCTTGGCGGGCATGCCGGTACAACGCCGCCAGGCCCAGGTCGACTACCTTGGCGCTGTACTGTTGATTCTCGGCCTGGGCAGCCTGCTGCTGGGCATCACCCTGGTCGGCCAGGGCCATGGCTGGGGCGACCCGGCCGTGCTGGCATTGTTCGCCTGCGCCGTGCTGGGCCTGGGCTTGTTCATTGCCCACGAAAGCCGCTGCGCGGAACCGTTGCTGCCACTTGGCCTGTTCGGCAATCGGGTAGCCGTGCTGTGTTGGGGGTGATCTTCTTCGCCAGCTTCCAGTCCATTTCCCTGACCATGCTCATGCCCTTGCGCTACCAAGGCATCACCGGTGCCGGTGCCGACAGCGCCGCCCTGCACCTGCTGCCGCTGGTGATGGGGCTGCCCATGGGGTCGTTCACCGGTGGCCGCATGACCAGCCTCACCGGGCGCTACAAACCGCAGATCCTTGCCGGCGCAATATTGATGCCGCTGGCCATCGTCGGCATGGCCTTGACCTCGCCGCAGTCGGCGTTGCCCAGCGCACTGTTCATGCTGTTGACCGGGATAGCCTGTGGCCTGCAGTTCCCGACCTCGCTGGTAGCCACGCAAAGCGCGGTGGCCAGCCAGGACATCGGCGTCGCCGCCAGCACCACCAACCTGTTCCGCTCGCTGGGCGGGGCCATGGGCGTGGCATGCATGTCCAGCCTGTTGCTGGCACTGCTGCACCAGGGCGGTTTCGAATTGCTCGGTAACCCGTTGCTGGGGAGCTTGAAGGCAGGCGAGGTGGACGTGGCCACCCAAGGGCGGTTGTTGCAGACATTCCGCCAGCTGTTGCTGGGCAGCGCCGTGGTCGCGATGCTAGGGCTGATCGCGGCGGTGGCGTTACCGGACCGGCAACTGCGCGGCCGTTGAGCACCTGGGCACGGTGCAAGCATGGTGCATGGCGAGGGAACGCAACGCATTAATCGTCCCTTAATACAAAGCGGAAACACTCCCTCACAATCCTTCACAAAGAGTCATTTGCGCAGCGCCGGGCTCAAGCGCAGCATATCCAGCCCGGTGTCGACCCATTTGTCGACATCCGCCAACAGGTCAATGCTGTCCGGCAACAACAGCCAGCGCCCGATCAGGCCATCGACATAGGCAAACAGGGCCACCGCCGCGCGCTCGACATCCAGCTCGCCCGGCAACTGGTCCCGGCGCACGGCATTGGCCAGGGCCAAGGTAATGCCCCTGTGGCAATCCAGCACTGCGGCCTGGCGCTGCTGGCGAATCTCACACATGTCATCGGTGAACTCGCACTTGTGATGCAGGATCTCATTGATACGCCGGGTTCGGGCATCGAGCACCAGCTCGTTGAACACCTGCAACAGCAGCTTGCGCATGCAGCCAAGCGGGTCGACCTCGTCCTCGCTTTCGCTCGCGCGCGCCAAATGGTCATGGGTTTCATGCAGGCTGTCGAGCAACGCCTGCACCAGTTCGGCCTTGTTGTTGAAGTGCCAGTAGATCGCCCCGCGGGTCACCCCCGCCAACTCGGCGATGTCGGCCAGCGTGGTTCGCGCAACCCCGCGCTTGTAGAAGGCCTTCTCCGCTGCCTCGATGATCTGGGCGCGGGTTTCCTGGGCTTCCTCTTTGGTTCGACGGACCATGGCAGTACAACCTCATCGGGCCCGAACGCACGCTGCGCACGGGGGAACATTTCGCGGGCACCTCTGCAGGGCGCCTCGCGGCGGGGCTAATCACGGGCTGTGGCGGTACCTGGGTACAACCAAGCGGTATTTACAAACAACCATGAATGTAAGTATATTCCTTAGCAAGCTATTTATCTACCGGATAGCAAATTTCTCCAGATCTCGACTCTTCCATTATTCTTGAGCGTCTACCTGCTCCTGCGACCCGAGGATCCTCATGCAATTCAAGCCAGCCGTTACCGCTCTGGTTTCCGCCGTCGCCCTGGCAACACTGCTCAGTGGCTGTAAGAAAGAAGAAGCAGCGCCAGCGGCGCAGGCTCCTCAGGTCGGCGTCGTAACCATCCAGCCTCAGCCTTTCACCCTGACCTCGGAATTGCCGGGGCGCACCAGTGCCTACCGCATTGCCGAAGTGCGCCCGCAGGTCAATGGCATCATTCTCAAGCGCCTGTTCAAGGAAGGCAGCGACGTCAAGGAAGGCCAGCAGCTCTACCAGATCGACCCTGCCGTGTACGAGGCAGCGCTGGGTAATGCCCAGGCCAACCTGCAAGCTACCCGCTCGCTGGCCGAGCGTTACAAGCAACTGATCGACGAGCAGGCCGTGTCGAAGCAGGAATACGACGACGCCAATGCCAAACGGTTGCAAGCAGAAGCCTCGCTGAAAAGTGCACAGATCGACCTGCGCTACACCAAGGTGCTGGCCCCTATCAGCGGGCGTATCGGCCGCTCAGCGGTCACCGAAGGTGCGCTGGTGAACAACGGCCAGACCAACGCCATGGCCACCATCCAGCAACTCGACCCGATCTACGTCGACGTTACCCAGTCCACTGCCGAGCTGCTCAAGCTGCGCCGCGACCTGGAAAGCGGCCAGTTGCAGAAGGCTGGCGACAACGCCGCCTCGGTACAGCTGGTGCTCGAAGACGGCAGCCTGTTCAAGCAGGAAGGCCGCCTGGAGTTCTCGGAAGTTGCAGTCGACGAGACCACCGGCTCGGTGACCCTGCGTGCGCTGTTCCCCAACCCTGACCACACCCTGCTGCCCGGTATGTTCGTGCATGCGCGGTTGAAGGCCGGGGTCAACGCCAACGCCATTCTGGCCCCGCAACAGGGCGTTACCCGCGACCTGAAAGGTGCGCCAACCGCGCTGGTGGTGAACAAGGACAACAAGGTCGAACTGCGTCAGCTCAAGGCCAACCGAACCCTGGGCAGCGACTGGCTGATCGAAGAAGGCCTCAACCCGGGTGACCGCCTGATCACCGAAGGCCTGCAGTACGTGCGCCCTGGCGTCGAGGTCAAGGTCAGCGAAGCCACCAACGTCAAGAAGCCGGGCAGCCCTGATCAGGCCAACGCGGCGAAAGCAGACGCCAAAGCGGAGTAAACCATGTCGAAGTTCTTTATCGATCGCCCGATCTTCGCCTGGGTGATCGCCTTGGTGATCATGCTGGTCGGGGCCTTGTCGATCCTGAAGCTGCCGATCAACCAGTACCCCAGCATCGCGCCGCCGGCCATCGCCATCGCCGTGACCTACCCGGGCGCTTCGGCGCAGACCGTGCAGGACACCGTGGTCCAGGTGATCGAGCAGCAGCTCAACGGTATCGACAACCTGCGTTATGTGTCGTCGGAAAGCAACTCCGACGGCAGCATGACCATTACCGCCACCTTCGAGCAAGGCACCAACCCCGACACCGCGCAGGTGCAGGTGCAGAACAAGCTCAACCTGGCCACCCCGCTGCTGCCGCAGGAAGTGCAGCAGCAAGGCATCCGTGTTACCAAGGCAGTGAAGAACTTCCTGATGGTGATCGGCCTGGTGTCCGAAGACGGCAGCATGACCAAGGACGACCTGGCCAACTACATCGTCTCCAACATGCAGGACCCGATCTCGCGTACTGCCGGTGTGGGCGACTTCCAGGTGTTCGGTGCACAGTACGCCATGCGCATCTGGCTCGACCCGGCCAAGCTGAACAAGTTTCAGCTGACCCCGGTCGACGTCAAGAATGCCGTGGCTGCGCAGAACGTGCAGGTGTCCTCCGGCCAGCTTGGTGGCCTGCCGGCCATGCCGGGTACCCAGCTGAACGCGACCATCATCGGCAAGACCCGCCTGCAGACCGCCGAGCAGTTCGAGAAGATCCTGCTCAAGGTCAACAACGACGGTTCCCAGGTGCGTCTGGGGGATGTCGCCGAGGTTGGCCTGGGCGGTGAAAACTATGCCATCAGCGCCCAGTTCAACGGCAAGCCGGCCTCCGGTCTGGCCGTGAAGCTGGCCACCGGGGCCAACGCCCTGGACACGGCCAAGGCGCTGCGCCAGACCATCAGCGACCTGGAACCCTTCTTCCCACCTGGGGTGAAAGCGGTATTCCCGTATGACACCACGCCGGTGGTCACCGAGTCGATCAGTGGCGTAATCCATACGCTGATCGAAGCCGTGGTGCTGGTGTTCCTGGTGATGTACCTGTTCCTGCAGAACTTCCGCGCCACCATCATCACCACCATGACTGTGCCGGTGGTGTTGCTGGGTACCTTCGGCATCCTTGCCGCTGCGGGTTTCAGCATCAACACCCTGACCATGTTCGCCATGGTGCTGGCCATCGGCTTGCTGGTGGACGACGCCATCGTCGTGGTGGAGAACGTCGAGCGGGTCATGTCCGAAGACGGCCTGCCGCCCAAGGAGGCGACCAAGCGCTCCATGGAGCAGATCCAGGGGGCCCTGGTGGGTATCGCCCTGGTGCTGTCGGCGGTTCTGCTGCCCATGGCGTTCTTCAGTGGCTCCACCGGCGTAATCTACCGGCAGTTCTCCATCACCATCGTTTCGGCCATGGGGCTGTCGGTGCTGGTGGCGCTGATCTTCACCCCTGCCCTGTGCGCGACCATGCTCAAGCCGCTGAAAAAGGGCGAGCACCACACCGCCAAAGGGGGCTTCTTCGGCTGGTTCAACCGCAACTTCGACCGCAGCGTCAACGGCTACGAGCGCAGCGTGGGCGCCATCCTGCGCAACAAGGTGCCGTTCCTGCTGGCCTATGCACTGATCGTGGTTGGCATGATCTGGCTGTTCGCCCGCATCCCTACCGCGTTCCTGCCCGAGGAAGACCAGGGCGTGCTGTTCGCCCAGGTGCAGACCCCGGCCGGCTCCAGTGCCGAGCGCACCCAGGTGGTGGTCGACCAGATGCGCGAATACCTGCTCAAGGATGAAGCCGACACCGTGTCGTCGGTATTCACCGTCAACGGCTTCAACTTCGCCGGCCGTGGGCAAAGCTCGGGCATGGCATTCATCATGCTCAAGCCATGGGGTGAACGGTCCCAGGAAAACAGCGTGTTCGCCTTGGCCCAACGCGCCCAGCAGCACTTCTTCACCTTCCGCGATGCCATGGTGTTCGCGTTTGCCCCACCGGCGGTGCTGGAACTGGGTAACGCCACCGGTTTCGACGTGTTTCTGCAGGACCGCGGTGGTGTCGGCCATGCCAAGCTGATGGAAGCGCGCAACGAGTTCCTGGCCAAGGCGTCGCAGAGCAAAGTGCTCAGTGGCGTACGCCCGAACGGCCTGAACGATGAGCCGCAGTACCAGCTGACCATCGACGACGAGCGTGCCAGCGCCCTGGGCGTGACCATTGCCGACATCAACAACACCCTGTCCATCGCCTTGGGTGCCAGCTACGTAAACGACTTCATCGACCGTGGCCGGGTCAAGAAGGTGTACATCCAGGGCGAAGCCAACGCGCGGATGAGCCCTGAAGACCTGCAGAAGTGGTACGTGCGCAATGGCGCTGGCGAGATGGTGCCGTTCTCCTCCTTCGCCAAGGGTGAGTGGAGCTACGGTTCGCCCAAGCTGTCGCGCTACAACGGTGTGGAGGCCATGGAGATTCTCGGTGCCCCGGCGCCTGGCTACAGCACCGGTGAAGCCATGGCCGAGGTCGAGCGCATTGCCGGCGAACTGCCTAGCGGTGTGGGCTTCTCCTGGACCGGCATGTCCTACGAGGAAAAACTCTCCGGCTCGCAGATGCCGGCACTGTTCGCCCTCTCGGTACTGTTCGTGTTCCTGTGCCTGGCAGCGCTGTATGAAAGCTGGTCGATCCCGATCGCCGTGGTGCTGGTGGTACCGCTGGGTATCATCGGTGCACTGATCGCCACCAGCCTGCGCGGCCTGTCCAACGACGTGTACTTCCTGGTCGGCCTGCTGACCACCATCGGCCTGGCGGCGAAAAACGCCATTCTGATCGTCGAGTTCGCCAAGGAACTGCACGAGCAGGGTCGCAGCCTGTACGACGCCGCGATCGAAGCCTGCCGCATGCGTCTGCGCCCGATCATCATGACCTCGCTGGCATTCATCCTTGGCGTGGTACCGTTGACCATCGCCAGCGGCGCGGGCGCCGGCAGCCAGCACGCCATCGGCACCGGCGTGATCGGCGGCATGATCAGCGCGACCGTGCTGGCAATCTTCTGGGTACCGCTATTCTTCGTCGCAGTGTCGTCGCTGTTCGGCAGCAAAAAGCCGGAAAAAGACGCCACCCCTGAAACTCCACGTTATGAGGCTGGGCAATGACCAAGTCTTTGTTGTCCCTGGCGGTAACCGCTTTCATTCTGGGCGGCTGCTCGCTGATCCCTGACTACCAGACCCCGGAATCGCCGGTGGCTGCGCAGTGGCCGCAAGGCCCTGCATATTCCCCCACGCAGTCGGCAGACGTCGCCGCTGCCGAACAGGGCTGGCGCCAGTTCTTCCGTGACCCGGCACTGCAGCAGCTGATCCAGACTTCGCTGGTCAACAACCGCGACCTGCGTGTTGCCGCACTGAACCTCGACGCGTACCGCGCGCAGTACCGCATTCAGCGGGCCGACCTGTTCCCGGCGGTTTCCGCCACCGCCAGCGGTAGCCGCCAGCGGGTACCGGCGAACATGTCGCAAACCGGTGAGTCCAGCATCACCAGCCAATACTCGGCCACGCTGGGTGTCAGCGCCTATGAACTGGACCTGTTCGGCCGGGTACGCAGCCTGACCGAGCAAGCCCTGGAAACCTACCTGTCCAGCGAACAGGCACGGCGGTCCACGCAGATTGCCCTGGTGGCCAGCGTGGCCAACGCCTACTACACCTGGCAGGCCGACCAGGCGCTGTTCAAGCTGACCGAAGAAACGCTGAAGACCTACGAGGAAAGCTACAACCTCACCCGCCGCAGCAATGAAGTGGGCGTGGCCTCGGCACTGGACTTGAGCCAGGCGCGCACCGCCGTGGAAGGGGCCCGGGTCAAGTATTCGCAGTACCAGCGCCTGGTCGCCCAGGACGTCAACAGCCTGACCGTGCTGCTGGGCACCGGCATTCCTGCCAACCTGCCCAAGCCGCTGGAGCTCGACGCCGATCAACTGGCGGAAGTACCAGCCGGCTTGCCGTCCGACATCCTCCAGCGCCGCCCGGACATCCAGGAAGCCGAACACCTGCTCAAGGCCGCCAACGCCAATATCGGCGCCGCCCGCGCAGCGTTCTTCCCAAGCATCAGCCTGACGGCCAACGCCGGCAGCCTGAGCCCCGACATGGGCCACCTGTTCTCGGGCGGCCAGGGCACCTGGCTGTTCCAGCCGCAGATCAACCTGCCGATCTTCAACGCCGGCAGCCTGAAGGCCAGCCTGGACTACTCGAAAATCCAGAAGGACATCAACGTCGCCAAGTACGAAAAGACCATCCAGACGGCCTTCCAGGAAGTCTCCGATGGCCTGGCAGCGCGCAAGACCTTCGAAGAGCAATTGCAGGCCCAACGCGACCTGGTGCAAGCCAACCAGGACTACTATCGCCTGGCCGAGCGCCGCTACCGTATCGGTATCGACAGCAACCTGACCTTCCTCGACGCCCAGCGCAACCTGTTCAGTGCCCAGCAGGCGCTGATCGGCGATCGCCTGTCGCAGCTGACCAGCGAGGTCAACCTGTACAAGGCGCTGGGCGGTGGCTGGTACGAGCGCACTGGCCAGGCCAACCAGCAAGCCGCGGTGAATACGCCCAAAGGCTGACCTGGCTCGGTACAGCACAAGGCCCACCCTGGCGGTGGGCCTTTTTCATGGCTGCTGCAAAATGTGTCAGCAATTAACCAACTGGAACATTCCGTTCGATTATCGCCCCCTTCCGTTTGCGACGAATTGCCTCACCCCCGCCTCACGCAGCACCATCCCCCCACGCAACGCCCCATAAAAACAAGAGATCCACGACAGATGAGCACTTCGCAAACCGCACGCCAGCTGCTGCCCGGCCTGTTGGCCATGTCCTGCGCCCTCCCCGTCTTCGCTGCCGACCAAGGCGGTTTCCTAGAAGACGCCAAGGCCACCCTCAACCTGCGCAACTTCTACATCAACCGTAACTTCGTTGACCCGGCCAACCCACAGGGCAAGGCCGAAGAATGGACGCAGAGCTTCATTCTGGATGCCCGTTCCGGCTTCACCCAAGGCACCATCGGTTTCGGCGTGGACGTGCTGGGCTTGTATTCGGTCAAGCTCGACGGTGGCAAAGGCACCACCAACACCCACCTGCTACCCGTGCACGACGACGGCCGCCCAGCCGATGATTTTGGCCGCCTGGGTGTGGCGTTGAAGGCCAAGCTTTCCGAAACCGAACTGAAGGTCGGGGAATGGATGCCGGTGCTGCCGATCCTGCGTTCGGACGACGGCCGTTCGCTGCCGCAAACCTTCCGCGGCGGCCAGCTGACCTCCAGGGAAATCGCCGGCCTGACCCTGTACGCCGGCCAGTTCCGCGGCAACAGCCCGCGCAACGACGCCAGCATGGAAGACATGTCGATGAACGGCAAAGGCGCGTTCACCTCCGACCGGTTCAACTTCGGTGGCGGCGAATACACCTTCAACGACAAACGCACCATGATTGGCCTGTGGGATGCCCAGCTCAAGGACATCTACCACCAACAGTACCTGAACCTGACCCACAGCCAGCCGCTGGGCGACTGGACCCTGGGCGCCAACCTGGGCTACTTCATCGGCAAGGAAGACGGCGCCGAGCGTGCCGGCAAGCTGGACAACCGTACCGCCTCGGCGCTGCTTTCGGCGCGCTACCAGGGCCATACGTTCTACGTGGGCCTGCAAAAGGTCAGCGGCGACAACGCCTGGATGCGGGTCAATGGCACCAGCGGCGGGACCCTGGCCAACGACAGCTACAACTCCAGCTTCGACAACGCCAAGGAACGCTCCTGGCAGGTGCGCCATGACTTCAACTTCGCCACCGTTGGCGTTCCCGGCCTGACGCTGATGAACCGCTATATCAAGGGTGAGAACGTGACCGTCGGCAACGTTGATGATGGCAAGGAATGGGCCCGGGAAACCGAATTGGCGTACGTGATCCAATCGGGCAGTTTCAAGGACCTGTCGGTGAAATGGCGCAACTCCACCATGCGCCGTGACTTCAGCACCAACGCCTTCGACGAGAACCGCCTGATCGTGAGCTACCCGCTGAACCTGCTGTAAGCCCTGCCAATGTGCGCCATGGCCCCGCAGGATAAGCCCGCGGGGCGCCCCTGCCATTCGCCCCGCTGATGATAGTGGTGGCTGCGGGCTATCCTGAGCTATACCCATTGCCTGTACCGGGCCTGTCGCGGCGTGTAACCGCCGCGCAGGGCCCTGACAGGCAGCTTGACCAGCCCAGGCAAACCAGGGAGGCACAACAATGAAAACGCTCGTCGACCACCTGAGCCAGTACGCCAGTTACCACCGCGACCCGCGCAACATCGTCACCCACTTCATCGGCATCCCCATGATCGTGCTGGCAGTCACCATCCTGCTGTCCCGCCCCGGGTGGGAGGTTGCTGGCATATGGCTGTCCCCTGCCCTGCTGGCGGCAGCGGCTTCGGTCTGGTTCTACTTGCGCCTGGACCTGCGCTTCGGGCTGGTGATGGGGGCGTTGCTGGGCTTGTGCCTGTGGGTTGGCCAGGTGCTGGCGGTGCAGCCTACCGGGCTTTGGCTCGGTGCCGGGGTGGGCGCGTTCGTGCTGGGCTGGATCATCCAGTTCGTCGGCCACTATTACGAAGGCCGAAAACCAGCGTTTGTGGACGACATCAGTGGCCTGATCATCGGGCCTTTGTTCGTGGTGGCAGAAGCGGCCTTCATGTTGGGCTTGTGCCCGGCCCTGAAGCAGGCTGTGGAAAGCAATGCAGGCCCGGTGGCCATACGCTCGATGTAACCGTGGCACCTGAGCGGCCTGTGGGAGCGGGCGTGCCCGCGAACACCGGCGCAGCCGGTGCCAGACACCGCGTCGCCTGCTTCGCGGGCAAGCCCGCTCCCACAATGAACCGCGCAGGCTTTTCAAATTTTGAGAAAGACAGTTGCGCCTGCACAGGTGCCGCGTGAGGGTCAGCTACGCGACTCTACCCCTAGCTCGTCCCATACCGACTCCGCCAGGTGGAAGGTGGCATTGGCCGCTGGAATGCCGCAGTAGATCGCGCTCTGCATCAGCACTTCCTTGATCTCGTCGCGGGTCACGCCGTTGTTGGCCGCCGCGCGCAGGTGCAGCTTCAGTTCGTCGTTACGGTTCATGCCGATCAGCATGGCAATGGTGATCAGGCTGCGGGTGTGACGTGGCAGGCCGGGGCGGGTCCAGATGTCACCCCACGCGTGCCGGGTAATCATTTCCTGGAACTCGCCATTGAAGTCGTTGAGCTTTTCCAGGCTGCGGTCCACATGGGCATCGCCCAGTACCGCGCGGCGTACTTGCATGCCGGCGTCGTAGCGTTGTTTCTCGTCCATGGCAGGGTCCTCAGTGAGCCAACAGGAAGGCGAGCACGCGGTGGCTGAACGCCTCGCCAATCTCGACGTTGGACAGGTGCGCTGCCGGGAACTCGACATATTCGGCACCGGCAATACCGGTTTGCATGAACTGGCCGTGCGCCGGGGTGGTTACCACATCTTCAGTCCCTGCCACGATCAACGTCGGCACCTGAATGCGACCGAGTTGCTCACGGAAGTCGGCATCACGCACCGCCGCGCAGTTGCCGGCATAACCCTGGGGGCTGGTCTGCGCCAGCATCTGGCAGATACGCTGGGCCTCTGCGGCTTGTGCCTGGGCAAAGCCTGGGGTGAACCAGCGGGCAATGGACGCATCGCGCAGGTCGACCATGGCCTGCTGGCCGCCCTTGAGCACGGTGTCGATACGGGTGTTCCACACCTCGTCATTGGCGATTTTGGCGGCGGTGTTGCACAAGGTCAGGCTACGCAAGCGCTCACCGGCATTGATGCCCAGCCACTGGCCAATCAGGCCACCCATCGACAAGCCGACAAAGTGCGCCTTGGCAATGTCCAGGCCATCGAGCAACGCCAGCACATCGCGGCCCAGTTGCTCGATGGAATAAGGGCCTTCGGTGACCAGCGATGCACCGTGGCCACGGGTGTCGTAGCGCAGCACCCGGAATTGCTGGGCCCACAGCGGCATCTGGGCGTCCCACATGCCCAGGTCGGTACCCAGCGAGTTGGACAGGACCAGCACCGGGGCGTCTGCCGGGCCATCGAGTTGGTAATTCAAAACGCCATCGGCCAGTTGCAAATGCGCCACAGCGGTCTCCTTCAGGCAGTAAAACGTTGATGTTCGGACACGGCGCGCGCCACCCAGACGCGGGCCTGGCCCAGGTAATGGGCGGGGTCGAGCAAACGATCGAGTTCCTCGGCGGACAGTTCGGCGCTGACCTGCGGCTCGTCACCCAGCACGGCACGCAGGTGACGCTGCTCGGCCACGGCGCGCTGGCAGCATTGCTCCAGCAGGTGGTGGGCGCGGTCGCGGCCCAGGCGCTGTGCCAGCACAATGCTCACCGCCTCGGCCAGCACCAGGCCCTGGGTCAGGTCGAGGTTGCGGCGCATGCGCTCGGCATCCACCTCCATCCCCTCGGCAATCACCTGGGCCTGGCGCAGCGCACCGGAGACCAGGCAGCAGATTTCTGGCAGGGTTTCCCATTCGGCATGCCACAACCCCAGGCTGCGCTCGTGTTCCTGGGGCATGGCGCTGAACATCGTCGAAACCAGCCCCGGCACCCGGGTGGCGGCCCCGATCAGAACGGCGGCCCCCACCGGGTTACGCTTGTGGGGCATGGTCGAAGAGCCGCCCTTGCCCGGCGCGGAAGGCTCGAACACCTCGCCAGCCTCGGTTTGCATCAGCAAGCTGACATCGCGGCCGAACTTGCCCAGGCTGCCGGCGATCATGCCCAGCACCGAGGCAAACTCCACCAAGCGGTCGCGCTGGGTGTGCCAAGGCTGTTCCGGCAGGGCCAGCCGCAGTTGCTCGGCCAGCGCCTCGGCCACCGGCAGCGCCTTGCTGCCCAAGGCCGCCAGGCTGCCCGAGGCGCCGCCGAACTGCAGCACCAGCAAGCGCGGGCGCAACGCCTGCAAGCGCTGGCGATGGCGGGTCACGGCGCCAAGCACCCCGGCCAGCTTCATGCCCAAGGTCACCGGCGTGGCATGTTGCAGCCACGTGCGCCCCACCATGGGGGTGTCGGCGTGCTTCAAGGCCTGCTGCGCCAAGGTTTCGGCAAGCTGGCCAAGGTCGCTTTCCAGCAAGTCGAGGGCAGCGCGCAACTGCAATACCAAGCCGGTGTCCATCGCATCCTGGCTAGTAGCGCCCAGGTGCACATAACGCTCGGCTTCGGGCACGCCGGTGGCGATCACTTTGCCCAACGCCTTCACCAGCGGGATTGCCGAGTTGCCCGCGCTGGCGATGGCATTGGCCAGGGCGCCTACGTCATAGCGCTCGGCCTGGCAGGCCGCCTCGATGGCGGCCACGGCGCTGTGCGGAACCAAGCCGACCGAAGCCTCGGCGCGGGCGAGCGCGGCCTCGAAATCCAGCATGCGCTGCAGGCGGCCACGGTCGGAAAAAACCTCGCGCATGGCCGGCGCGGTGAAGTAGGCGTCGAACAGTTGGTTGCTCATGCAGCTTCCTTAATGATCATGGTGCAGGTACTCGGCCTGCTTCGGCAGGCGCAGGCTGAACAGGAAGGCTATCGCCATCATCGCTGTCACGTACCAGTAGAACGTATTCTCCATACCCATGGTCTTCAGCCCCAGGGCCACGTATTCGGCCGAACCGCCGAATGCTGCGTTGGCCACCGCATAGGCCAGGCCTACACCCAGCGCACGAACTTGCGGCGGGAACATTTCGGCCTTCACCAGGCCGCTGATCGAGGTATAGAAACTGACGATGCACAGTGCCAGGCTGATCAGTACGAAGGCCATGAACGGGCTGGTCACGGTTTTCAACGCCATCAGCAGCGGCACGGTGAACAGCGTTCCCAACGCGCCGAACAGCAGCATGGAATTGCGTCGCCCAATACGGTCGGACAGCATGCCGAAGAACGGCTGCAGCACCATGAACAGGAACAGCGCAGCAGTCATCACATAACTGGCGTTCTTCGCCGTCATGCCAGCGGTATTCACCAGGTACTTCTGCATGTAGGTGGTGAAGGTGTAGAAAATCAGCGACCCACCTGCGGTGTAGCCCAGCACGGTGATGAAGGCTGCAGCGTGGTTGCTGAACAAGCCTTTGATGGTGCCGGCATCCTTGTCCTGACGGGTTTCGGCGCTGCTGGTTTCGTGCAGCGAGCGGCGCAGCATCAACGAGATCAGTGCAGCAATGGCCCCGACCACGAACGGAATGCGCCAGCCCCAGGCACGCAGCTCATCCTCGGTCAGCAGCTGCTGCAGGATCACTACCACCAGCACGGCCAAAAGCTGGCCGCCGATCAGCGTCACGTACTGGAACGAGGCAAAGAAGCCGCGCTGGCCGCGCAGGGCCACCTCACTCATGTACGTGGCGGTGGTGCCGTACTCGCCGCCCACCGACAGGCCCTGGATCAGGCGCGCCAGCAACAGCAGCGCCGGGGCCCAGGTGCCAATGCTGGCATAGGTGGGCAGGCAGGCGATCATCAGCGAGCCGAAGCACATCATCAGCACCGAGATCATCAGCGAGTTCTTGCGGCCATGGCGGTCAGCGAGGCGGCCGAAGATCCAGCCACCAATCGGGCGCATCAAGAAGCCTGCGGCGAATACCCCCGCGGTATTCAGCAACTGCACCGTGGGGTCGTCGGAGGGGAAGAACGCCGGGGCGAAGTAGATCGCACAGAAGGCATAGACGTAAAAGTCGAACCATTCCACCAGGTTGCCCGAAGAGGCACCAACGATAGCGAAGATGCGCTTGCTGCGCTCTTCACCGGTGTAATAGGTTGAAGTCATGGTGAGGTTACTCCTGAAGGGTCACAGGTTAGTCTAGACATACCTGGTAACACCTCGTTCCGCCTTGAAGCTGGCAATTGGCCTTGGGTCGAAGGTGCCGGCCCCTTCGCTGGGCAAGCCTGCTGCCACAGTTTGGCGTTGTGCAGTGGGCAACGGCCATGCTGTGACACCCGGCTTGCCCCACGAAGGGGCCAGGACAGGTCAAACCCGTTCGATGGCCAGCGCCAAGCCTTGGCCGACGCCCACGCACATGGTCGCCAGGCCTTTACGGCCACCGCTTTTCTCCAGTTGATGCAGCGCCGTCAGCACCAGGCGAGCACCGCTCATGCCCAGCGGGTGGCCCAACGCGATCGCGCCGCCATTAGGGTTCACCTGCGGCGCATCATCGGCCACGCCCAGTTCACGCAGCACTGCCAGGCCTTGGCTGGCGAACGCTTCATTGAGCTCGATCACATCGAAATCATTCACCGCCACACCCAGGCGCTCGGTCAGCTTGCGCACTGCCGGGACCGGGCCAATGCCCATCACCCGTGGCGCAACGCCACCGCTGGCCATGCCCAGAACGCGGGCACGCGGGGTAAGGCCATGCTTCTTCACCGCTTCAGCCGAGGCCAGGATCAGTGCTGCCGCACCATCGTTGACGCCCGAAGCGTTGCCGGCGGTGACGGTCTTGTCCGGGCCGTTGACCGGCTTGAGCTTGGTCAACGCTTCCAGGGTGGTCTCCGGGCGCAGGTGTTCATCACGCTCGACGATCACTTCACCCTTCTTGTGGGCGATGCGCACCGGCACGATTTCCTCGGCAAAAAAGCCGGCTGCCTGCGCTGCAGCGGCCTTTTGCTGGCTGCGCAAGGCGAAAGCATCCTGGTCGGCGCGCGATACCTGATAATCGTCGGCCACGTTGTCGGCGGTTTCCGGCATGGAGTCCACGCCGTACTGGCTCTTCATCAGCGGGTTGATGAAACGCCAGCCGATGGTCGTGTCTTCCAGCTTCATGTTGCGCGAATAGCCGCTTTCGGCCTTGCCCATGACGAACGGGGCGCGCGACATCGATTCCACACCCCCGGCGATGGCCAGCTCCATTTCCCCGCTGGCAATGGCGCGGAAAGCAGTGCCAATGGCATCCATGCCCGAAGCACACAGGCGGTTAAGGGTAACGCCCGGAATGCATTCGGGCAGGCCGGCCAGCAGCAGCGCCATGCGCGCCACGTTGCGGTTGTCTTCACCTGCCTGGTTAGCGCACCCGAAAAACACCTCGTCAACCTGGTCCCATTGCACACCGGGGTTGCGCTCGATCAGCGCCTTCAGTGGCACGGCGGCCAGGTCGTCGGCACGCACACCGGCCAGGGCGCCGCCAAAGCGGCCAATCGGGGTACGGATGGCGTCACAGATGAATACGTCTCGCATCAGGCTTCTCCTGCCGGCTGGCCATGGGCCGCGGCGGTACGGGCATCAAGGTCACGCGGGGTGGCAGCTTGATTTCGGTGGGTTCGGTGGTGGTCTGCACGTGGCATTGGAGGCTCCTGGTCAGGGTGCTTCAGTAAGCTCAGATTAAGGAGGCCGGTGGGTAGCTTACAATCCGATAATCGACTATTAGTGCGATTATCGAACTATTTGTTGCCTTGCTACCCACCTTCGTATAGCGCCTGGCCGGCAAGGGCGGCCTCGCTATCAGGTGGCGTCGGCGTGGCTCACCAGCCCTTTCACCACCACCCCAACGGTAGCCAGCGCCGCCGGCACTAGCAGCGCCGTGAGCACCTGCTCGAAGCTCCAGCCCAGGCCCAACAGGGTCGCGCCGCTCCAGGCCCCAAGAATCGCGCCGAAGCGGCCGATGCCCAGCATCCACGATACCCCGGTCGCCCGGCCTTGGGTCGGGTAGAAGCGCGCCGCCAGCGACGGCATGGCCGACTGGGCGCCGTTCACGCACATACCAGCCACCAGCACCAGCGTCGCCAGCAAGGTGATATTGCCCAGGCTCTGCCCTACGGCGTAGGCGAAGACCCCGGCCAGCAGGTAGAAAACGCCGATCACCTTGTGCGGGTTGAAGCGGTCCATGGCCCAACCCACACCGACCGCACTCAGCACGCCACCAAACTGGAACAAAGCACCGATGAAGGCTGCCTGCTCCATGCTCGCGCCACTGTCACGCATCAGGGTCGGTAGCCAGCTGGTCAGCAGATAGACGATCACCAGGCCCATGAAATAAGTCAGCCACAGCAGTACGGTACCCAGGCCGTAGGTGCCAGAGAAAATCACCGAGAACACGTTGCGGGCGGCCACGGCCTTCTGTTCCGGCACGCTGAAGCTGGCCGCCTCGGCCACCACCTGCGGGGCGATCGGCGACAAGGTCTTGCGCACCCTGTCAGTGCCACGGTTACGCACCACCAGGAAGCGCGCCGACTCCGGCAGCCAGACCATCAGCACCACGGCCAGCAGCAACGGCAGCACGCCACCGACTACCAGCAGGCTGTGCCAGCCATAGGCCGGGATCATTTTCGCGGAAATGAAGCCACCGCCGGCCATACCCAGGTTGAAGCCGCAGAACATGCTGGTGACCAGCAGCGACTTGAGCCGCTCTGGGGTGTACTCCGACAGCAGCGTGGTGGCGTTGGGCATACCCGCCCCCAGGCCAAGGCCGGTCAGGAAGCGCAGCACCAGCAGCTGGTCGACGTTGGTGGCATAGGCCGAGGCCAGGCTGAAGCCACCAAATACCAGTACAGCACCCACCAGCACGCCCTTGCGGCCAAAGCGGTCGGCCAGCGGCCCCGAGCCCAGGGCGCCGAAGACCATGCCGATCAACGCGGCACTCATCACCGGGCCCAGGCTGGCACGGTCAATGCCCCATTCCTGCGACAGGGCCGGGGCGATGAAGCCCATGGCGGCCGTGTCCAGGCCATCGAGGAAGACGATCAGAAAGCACAGCAGCACGACCCGCCACTGATAGCGGGACAACGGTTGCTGATTGATGAACGACTGGACGTCAAGGCTCGCGCCGACGTTGGTTTGCGCTTGGTTCATTGTTGTTATCCAGAATAAGGGGCACAGCCAGGCCTTTGCACTCGGCTAGCCGGTACAGGTGGGCAACGCTAGGGAAAATGGCCTGGGTTAGCCTGGATACAACGAAACTGCATGCGGGTGCGAGCGCAGCAGCCTAGGGACAGTATGCATGGTATGTGCCTCATGTTTTTCTTGTTCGGTCGGCACAGCCGACCGTTGCGAGAGACATTAATCAGCGGGCGCAGGTGAAGCAATTCGCCGCGAACGACACTGTGCGTTTATCGCACAGGAAACCGTTTTGCCTGTTCAAAAAACCGCTGGCGCCCGCCCCGCAGGTTGCTGCGCCCCCTCCTTTGAGCGCTCAACCAAACAGCTGGTGGCACAGGTCCCGGCTGGCAGCCAGCAGTATCGGCAAGAAGCGCTGCTCCAGTTCGCTGCGCGTGACCCGCCCGACGTGGGTACTTACGTTCAAGGCTGCCAGCACCTGCCCGGAAGCGTCGTACACCGGCACGGCAATCGAGCGCAGCCCCTGCTCCAGTTCCTGGTCCACCACACACCAGCCTTGGGCGCGGACCTGCTGAATACAGGCGAACAACGATTCGGCATCATGCAAGGTACGGCTGGTGCGCGCCTTGAGGTCGGCCCGCTCCAGGTATTCGCGCAGACTGGTGTCATCCAGCGCCGCCAGCAGAATGCGCCCCATCGACGTGCAGTAGGCGGGCAGGCGCCCGCCCACCGACAAATCGACCGAAATCAGGCGCTCGACCGTGGCCGAACGGGCTATATAAAGGATGTCGTCACCTTCGAGGGTGGCCATGTTGGCCGCCTCGTGCAGCTGGTCGCTGATGCGGTCCAGGTACGGCTGGGCCGAAATCGCCAATGGCGTGGATGACAGGTAGGCATGCCCCAGGGTCAGCACTTTGGGTAGCAGCGAGTAGGTGCGCCCATCCGTGGTGGCATAGCCCAGCTTGATCAGCGTGTGCAGGCAACGGCGCACGGCGGCCCGGGGTATTTCGGTACGGTGGCTGATCTGGGCGATGGTGAGGTGGCGCTTGCGCTCCTGGAAAGCCTGGATCACCGCCAGGCCACGGGCCAGGGATGTCATGAAGTCCGGGTCGCCGGTGAAAGCCTGGATGCGCTTGGCCGGCGAGGCCACGATCGGCGGCGCCATGGCCGCCAACACAGGCCGTGCCGCCTCTGGGCTGGCAGAAGCGTTGTCCACCGTTTCGTCACTCATCGCACACCTCAAAAAAAACGCCGGTTCGTGCGATTATCGAACAAACGGCCGATAATCGCAATTGACCGCTGACACTTTTGCTTATACCTTTCTCCTGCCACATGTGGCTTCTTTGGAGAGACTGGTCAGGTACCCACCATAGAAGTCCCCAGGCAACGGCCTCGCCTTTCGGCGGGGCCGTTTTTAATTCCCCCCTCGTCAGCTTGTTGCCCGAACTTTTATCCGGCATGCCTTTCAAACTTGTAAGAAAGCCCCAACTTGTTTACCGGCACATGCCATAACGTGCGTCGGATGATGGCGGTGCAGGTTAAATAACGATGTTCGGCAAATTATCGGTTGCTATAATCGGCACCACAGTCGTGACGCAATTGTGCCCACGGAACCTTCCGTGGAACCAAGCCGTTGCGGCCGGAACAGGGCGCACAAGCGCATAACGCGTTACCCCCGTGATTACACTTAATTCAGGTACTGCATGTGACGAAAGATGAACTGCGCGCAGAACTCGAGCGCCAGGCTGAACGTTACAAGGATGTCTACGGCGGCGAAGTCACCACCTATGCCGCACAAACGGAACCGGAGCGCAAACCCTGGCGCAAACGCGCCAGCTTGCGCGACCAGGCTTTCAGCCAGGAACTGGAACGGATGGAAAAGGAACTACGCAGCGAGAACCCCTGACCCGGGTCAATGCAGCGCTGTGTTCGCCCGGCTCGCCCGGGCGTGTTGGTCTTATTACCCAAGCGAAGTGAAATGGATTTTCACAAATTTCAAACGATCGTTTTAATTAGCGCCGAAGCTGGACCTTTACGTTTTTGACCTGCTTTTCGCAGCAATTCGCCGATTTAAGCTGAACTTGCCCTGTAATCAAGGGCCGCTCGCAGGGCAGCTTTGGCGCTTTTGGCCGTGCCAACGGCCTGCTGGAGGTGCATCGATTGCCAATGTTTTCTGGCATAATCCCGCCCCCCTATGACCGCCAGACAACCTTCATGATCGATTTATTCAGCGGACTGGATGCCTGGGTATTGGTGAGCCTGCTGCTCGCCTTGACCTTCGTACTCGCCTTCGAGTTCATCAATGGCTTTCATGACACCGCAAACGCGGTAGCTACCGTCATCTATACCAAAGCCATGCCTCCCCACCTCGCCGTGTTCTTCTCCGGCGTGTTCAACTTCTTCGGCGTACTGCTGGGCGGTGTCGGGGTGGCCTACGCCATCGTGCACCTGCTGCCGGTAGAGTTGCTGATCAATGTGAACACCGGGCACGGCCTGGCCATGGTCTTCTCCCTGCTGGCCGCGGCCATCACCTGGAACCTCGGCACCTGGTATTTCGGTATTCCCGCTTCCAGCTCGCACACGCTGATCGGCTCTATTCTGGGTGTAGGTCTGGCCAATGCCCTGATCAACGACATCCCGCTGGGAGACGGCGTTAACTGGCAGAAAGCCATCGACATTGCCATGTCGCTGGTGGTCTCGCCAATGGCCGGCTTCGCCGTAGCCGCCCTGGTGCTGCTCGGCCTGAAGTGGTGGCGCCCGCTGTCGAAGATGCACAAGACCCCCGAACAGCGCCGTAAACTCGACGACAAGAAGCACCCGCCCTTCTGGAACCGCCTGGTCCTGGTGGTTTCTGCCATGGGTGTGAGCTTCGTGCACGGTTCCAACGACGGCCAGAAAGGCATTGGCCTGATCATGCTGGTGCTGATCGGTATCGTTCCGGCCAAGTTCGTGCTCGACCTGAACAGCACCACCTATCAGATCGAGCGTACCCGCGACGCCACGCTGCACATGAGCCAGTTCTACGAGCGCAACGCCGCCACCCTGGGCGAGTTCCTGGCCCTGGGCAAGGCCAAGGCCAGCGACCTGCCGGAACAGTTCAGTTGCAACCCGCAGCAGACCGAGCCGACCATCGCCGCACTGCAAACCTCGTTGCAAGGCGTGACCGACTATCACAGCCTGGCTGCCGAGAAGCGCGTTGAAGTACGCCGCTACCTGCTGTGCCTGGACGACACCGCGAAGAAGGTTGGCAAGCTGCCTGGCCTGGAAGCCCGCGAAAAGGCCGACCTGGAAAAACTGCGCAAGGACCTTACCGCCACCACTGAATACGCCCCGTTCTGGGTAATCGTGGCCGTTGCCCTGGCCTTGGGCCTGGGCACCATGGTGGGCTGGAAGCGTGTGGTGCTGACCGTTGGCGAGAAGATCGGCAAGCAGGGCATGACCTATGCCCAGGGCATGTCGGCACAGATCACCGCGGCCTGTGCCATCGGCATGGCCAACGTGTTCGCCTTGCCGGTGTCGACCACGCATGTGCTGTCGTCCGGCGTGGCCGGCACCATGGTCGCCAACAAAAGCGGCCTGCAAGGTGGCACCGTCAAAACCATCCTGATGGCTTGGGTTCTGACCCTGCCAGCCTCGATGGGCCTGGCGGCCGGCTTGTTCTGGCTGGCGTCCAAGGCCATTGGCTGAGTGACACCGCAATTAGGAAAAGGCGTCCCCCGGGGCGCCTTTTTCATATCGGCAGCTGGGCCCACAGGCACTGCGCAAGGCCCAGGCTCGATACGGTCCAGGTGGCAGCCAACTATTTTTTCTTGCCCCCCAACAACGACCCCATCAACCCCCGCACCAGTTGCCGCCCCAACTGGTTGGCTGCCTGGCGCACCGCCGATTTGATCGCCTGCCCCGCCGCACTCTGCAAGAAATCACCGGCCTTGTCGGCAAAGCTCTCTTCATCGGCCTTCGGTTGCGGCGCCGGCTCCACCGCCTCACCTTTGCGCTGGGTCAGCATTTCATAGGCCGACTCACGGTCCACCGGCTTGTCATAGCGCCCGGCCAGCGGCGAAGCAGCAATCAGCGCACCGCGCTCCGCAGCACTCAACGGCCCGATCCGCGATTGCGGCGGTGCCACCAACACGCGCTGGACCATGGCCGGGGTGCCCTTCTCTTCAAGCGCCCCCAGTAGCGCTTCGCCAATGCCCAGTTCGGTGAGCACGCTCAAGGTGTCGAACGCCGGGTTGGGGCGGAAGCCATCGGCTACCGCCCGCAATGCCTTCTGCTCCTTCGCCGTGAATGCCCGCAAGCCATGCTGAATGCGCAAGCCCAACTGGGCCAGCACCGCATCCGGCAAGTCACCCGGCGACTGGGTGACGAAGAACACACCCACACCTTTGGACCGGATCAGCCGTACCACCTGCTCCAGGCGCTCCTGCAGCGCCTTGGGCGTGCCGTTGAACAACAGGTGCGCCTCGTCGAAGAACAACGCCAGCAGCGGTTTTTCGGCATCGCCGCGCTCGGGCAACTGCTCGAACAATTCAGCCAGCAGCCACAACAGGAAGGTGGCGTAGACCTTGGGGGCTCCATGCACCAAGCGGCTGGCATCAAGCAGGTGGATCCGGCCGCGGCCATCGGGGTCCGGGCGCAGCAAGTCTTCCAGTTGCAACGCCGGCTCGCCGAACAGCGCCTCGGCCCCCTGTTGCTCGAGGGTTGCCAGCCGGCGCAACAAGGCCTGGGTCGAGGCAGTGGTCATCAGCGCGCTGTCTTCACCCAGCAATTGCGGGTTGTCTTTCAGGTGGGCAAGCAGCGCCTTGAGGTCTTTCAGGTCGAGCAGCAAAAGGCCTTCACGGTCGGCCACCTTGAACGCTGCATACAACGCCGCCTGCTGGCTGTCGGTCAGTTCCAGCAAGTTGCCCAGCAGCAGCGGCCCCATTTCACTGAGGGTCGTGCGCAGCGGGTGGCCGGACTGCCCCGCGATATCCCACAACGTCACCGGGTAGGCCCGTGGCGTATGCCCAAGCCACGGCATGCCGGCGATGCGCTCGGCCACCTTGCCCTGCGGTGCACCGGCGGCGCCCAGGCCACACAAGTCACCTTTCACGTCGGCGGCAAACACCGCGACCCCGGCGTCACTGAACACTTCCGCCAGGCGTTGCAAGGTGACGGTCTTGCCTGTACCGGTGGCGCCTGCCACCAGGCCGTGGCGGTTGGCCAGGCGCATGGCTTGCCCGAGCGGCTGGCCATCCGGGCCCGATCCCACAACTATGGTCGAAGTTTCCAACATCTCTTTAATCCCCTGCTCAAGCTTTAACTGAAACCGGCCGATACCTTCGGGTGATATTCGTCTTAGAAGAGAGGAACAACCGAAAAGGGATTTTTCCGGATATTGCACATCCTTGCGGCCTCACTCGTGCGAACGCCCTGATTGAAACCTTAGCGGAACCGATTACGCCATGAATAAAAGCCTGCGTTTCAGCCACAAGATACTGTTGGCCGCCTCACTGATCGTCATACTCGCCTTCAGCCTTTTCACCCTTTACAACGATTACCTGCAGCGTAATGCCATCCGCGAGGACCTGGAAAACTACCTGGCTGAAATGGGTACTTCCACGTCCACCAACATCCGCAACCTGTTCGACGGGCGTATCAAACTGGTGGAAAACCTGGCGCAGAACATTGCCCAGAACCCGGCCAACGCTGAAACATTCATGGGCCAGCGCGCACTGCTCTCCAGCTTCCTGACCGTTTACCTGGGCAAGATCGACGGCGGCTTCAGTGTTCGCCCGGACGCGAAGATGCCCGACGGCTACGACCCTCGCATCCGGCCCTGGTACAAGGATGGCATGAATGCCAGCGGGGCCATGTTGACCGAACCGTACATCGACATGACCACCAACAAGATGGTCATCGGCATCCTCAGCAAGGTCTCCAGCAGCGTGGGTGTGGTCGGTGGCGACCTGGCGCTGGACGGTCTGGTGCAAATCATCAACTCGCTGGACTTTGGTGGTATGGGCTATGCCTTCCTGGTCAATGACCAGGGCAAGATCCTGGTACACCCGGACCAGGCCCTGGTGATGAAGTCGCTGTCAGACCTGTTCCCGCAACACACACCCAAGCTGAGCAACGAACTGACCGAAGTGCAAAGCGACGGCCAGGCACGCTTGCTGACCTTCACCCCGATCACCGGCCTGCCCTCGGCCAATTGGTACATCGGCCTGTCGGTGGACAAGGCCAAGGCCTTCTCGATGCTGAGCACCTTCCGCACCTCGGCAGTGGTTGCCACGGTCGTCGCCGTGGTCATCATCATCGCCTTGCTCGGCTTGCTGATTCGCGTACTGATGCAGCCGTTGCACACCATGACCCGCGCCATGGAAGACATCGCCGAAGGTGAGGGCGACCTGACCAAGCGCCTGCGCATCCATAACCATGATGAATTCGGCATTCTCGGCAACGCCTTCAACCGCTTCGTCGAGCGTATTCACAGCAGCATCCGCGAAGTGTCCTCGGCCACCGAGCAAGTCAACGAAGTGGCGCTGCGGGTGATCAGCGCCTCGAACTCATCAATGACCAACTCCGATGAGCAGGCCAACCGCACCAACAGCGTGGCCGCAGCCATTAACGAACTGGGTGCCGCGGCCCAGGAAATCGCCGGCAACGCTGCCCAGGCCTCGCAGCACGCCAGCTCCGCAAGGCTGCTGGCCGAAGAAGGCCAACAGGTGGTCGAGCGCAACATTGCGGCGATGAACCGGCTCTCGGACCTGATCGTCACCTCCAGCGAACACATCGAGACCCTCAACAGCAAAACCGTGAACATCGGCCAGATTCTGGAAGTGATTACCAGTATCTCCCAGCAGACCAACCTGCTGGCCTTGAACGCCGCCATCGAAGCGGCCCGCGCCGGTGAAGCCGGGCGTGGTTTCGCCGTGGTGGCCGATGAGGTACGCAACCTGGCCCACCGCACCCAGGAATCGGCGCAACAGGTGCAGGCCATGATCGAAGAACTGCAGGTGGGTGCCCGCGCATCGGTGGAAACCATGGATCAGAGCCAGCGCCACAGCACCGACAGCATGCAGATCGCCAACCAGGCCGGCGAACGGCTGGACAGCGTGACCGTGCGCATTGGCGAAATCGATGGCATGAACCAGTCGGTGGCCACCGCCACCGAGGAGCAGACTGCCGTGGTCGAAGCCATCAACATGGATATCAACGAGATCAACATGCTCAACCAGGAAGGTGTGGAGAACCTGCAGGCCACCCTGCGTGCGTGCTCCGACCTGGAGCAGCAGGCCGGGCGCCTGAAGCACCTGGTGGGCAGTTTCCGGATCTAGTCCCACGCGCCCCAGGGGAGCAGGTACACCCCCTCCCCTGGGGCAGCTTGCCGCGCAACCCCGATCGAACAAACTATCCTTCTGAAAGGTCAACCTTTAGGCGTGTCATCGCCGCCAACCAAGCGCCAGATGACAGACCCGAAAGACGATCCCGGAGGGATGCTGATCGTGCACATCGCCGACATCACCATGTTCTACGCCCCCGCCAGCGGTGGCGTACGAACTTATCTTGATGCCAAACATCACCGCCTCGACGCCATCCAGGGCGTACGCCATAGCCTGTTGATTCCTGGTGCCAGCGCCCACAATGCCGACGGCATCTACCAAGTACCGGCACTGCCGCTGCCTTTTGGCAAAGGCTACCGCTTCCCGGTACGCCTGGCCCCGTGGTGCAAGACCCTGCGTTCGCTCAAGCCGGACCTGATCGAGGTCGGCGACCCGTACCTGACTGCCTGGGCGGCGCTGGAGGCCCGGCGCCAGCTGGACGTGCCGGTAATCGGCTTCTACCACTCCGACCTGCCGCTGCTGGTCAGCAACCGCATGGGCAACTGGTTCACGCCCAATGTCGAGGCCTATGTCAGCAAGCTATATGGGAATTTCGACCGGGTGCTGGCCCCCAGCCGGGTCATGGCCGACAAACTGCGCCGCCTGGGTGTGCGCGATGTACACGTACAACCGCTGGGCGTGGACCTGGCCACGTTCCACCCGTCCAAACGCGACGCCAATGTGCGTACCGAGCTGGGTATCGCCGATACCACCCGCCTGCTGATCTACGCCGGGCGTGGCTCCCGGGAAAAGAACCTGCCGGTATTGCTGGCCTGCATGCAGCAGCTGGGCCACCCCTACCACCTGCTGTTGGTGGGCTCCGGCATGCCCGCCAATGTGCCGGACAACGTCAGTGTCATCGGCCAGTTCTGCCCGCCCGAGGAGGTCGCCCGGCTGATGGCCAGCGCCGACCTGCTGGTGCATGCCGGCGACCAGGAAACCTTCGGCCTGGTCATTCTCGAAGCCATGGCCAGTGCAACGCCGGTGGTCGCCGTGCGCGCGGGTGCCTTCGGCGAAATCGTCAATGACCAGTGCGGCCGCCTGTGTACAGCCAACGATGCCCAGGCCATGGCCACAGCCGTGCGCGAGGCATTCGAGGCAGGTGTGCGCAAGCTGGGCGCGCAGGCGCGCCGCCACGTCGAGCAACACTACTCATGGGACAACGTGGTCGCGGGCCTGCTGCAGCACTACCAGGCCGTGCTCGGCCATCAGCCTCTGGTGCGCGCCCATGCTTGAGTCACGCCCCGCACCGCGTAGCCTGATGCTGGTACTGCACGATGTCGCGCCTGAAACATGGCCCGACTACCAACCTTTCGTGGAGGCGGTGGATGCTATCGGCGGTGTGCCCATGACTTGGCTGGTGGTTCCGGACTTTCACCAGCGCAACCCGCTGTTGCGCTCACCGGCGTTCTGCCGCCTGCTTGAACGGCGCCTGGCCGAGGGCGACGAATTGGCGCTGCATGGCTACTACCATGCCGACAACGGCCCACCGCCGCGCACGCCAGGCGACTTCTTCATGCGCCGTATCTATACCCACGAAGGCGAGTTCTATGGCCTTGATCAGCAGCAGGCCCTGCAGCGCCTGGAACAGGGCCTGGCCGTGTTCGCCCAACAGCAATGGCCGGTGGCAGGTTTCGTGGCGCCAGCCTGGTTGATGAGCGAAGGCACCCGCCAGGCGCTGCGCCAGCTGCCTTTGCGCTACACCAGCACACCGCAGCACCTGTACCGCTTGCCCGAGTTCACCCCGATCAAGGCGCCAGGGCTGGTGTGGAGCGCCCGCAGTGCCTGGCGCCGGGGGCTTTCGCGGGCCCTGTGCGACTGGCAGTGCAGACGGTGGCAGAACGCCGAAACCCTGCGCCTGGGCCTGCACCCGGTGGACATGCGCCACCGTAGCTCCCGCGAGTACTGGCTCAATACCCTGCGCACCCTGATTGCCCAAGGTCGCGAACCCCTCACCAAGTCCGCCTGGCTGGACCGACAGGTCAGCGCATGAGCCGTCTGGCCTGGCTAGGCCTGGCACTTGTCGCAGCAATGCTGGTGCCAGCCCTGCTTGGCGGCAGTGACCTGCTGCCCCGGTTGCAAGGGTTCGATCCTGGCCTGTTGCTGACCCTGCTGGGCATGATCCTGCTGTGCTGGGTGATCAACGCCATGCGCCTGCGCCTGTTGCTGGGCCAGCAAGGCGCAAGGCTTGGGTACCTGCGCAGCCTGGGCGTGGTGATGGCCACCGAGTTCGCCATCTGCACCACCCCCGGCGGCAGTGGTGGCCCGTTGACCCTGATGGCGCTGCTGGCACGCGAGCGCATCGGCCCGGCGCGCAGTGGCGCCGTGTTCGCCATGGACCAATTGAACGACCTGCTGTTCTTTTTCTGCGCGATGCTGGCGATTGCGGGCTACGCATTGTTTCACAGCCTGGGCCACAGCCAGCAGAGCATGTTGCTGGGCAGTGCGTTGCTGCTGTGCAGTGCGCTGGTCGGGGTGATCGGCTTGCTGCGCTACCACCGCGCGCTCATGCGCCTCAACGGCAGGCTGCTGCAACGCCTGGGCGTGGCCGCACCGCGCAAGCGCCGCTGGGCCCGCAAACTGCTGCACTTCATCGCCGCACTGGCGCAGACCTGGCAGTTGCCCAAGCGCACGCTGGCGCTGGTGTTCACCCTCACCTGCATCCACTGGGGGCTGCGCTACAGCGTGTTGTACCTGGTATTGCGCGGGTTGGGCGGGGAGCTGGCATGGATCCCCAGCTTTCTGGTGCAGATGCTGTCGCTCAGTGCCGGGCAATTCAGCCTGCTACCGGGCGGGGCAGGTGCGGCCGAGCTGACGTCTGCAAGCCTGCTGACGCCGCTGGTGGGCAGCTCCACCGCCGCCGCGGCGATCCTCATCTGGCGGGCAGTCACTTATTACTTTTACCTGCTGGCAGGCGGGCCGGTGTTCGTGTGCCTGCTGGCGCGTCCGTTGCTGACGCGCTGGCGGCGCCAGGCGGGTTGAGCCGCTGCCACAGTTCGGCGGCGCCGGGGAAATCGGTGCCGTCGGTGTCGGCCAGCGCTTGCGGGTCGTAGCGCGCCAGGCAGCCTTCACCCACGGTGGGCGGGGCCGTAGCGGTGGGTTGGTTGCGCCGTTTGGCCATCGGTATGTTCCTCAAGCGTAGCGATAGGGCTGCCGAGCAGCCCCAAAGGCTTGCAGGCAACCCAACGGTATCAGTCGAAGACCACCGTCTTGTTGCCATGCACAAGCACGCGGTCTTCGAGGTGATAACGCAGGCCACGTGCCAGCACCATCTTTTCCACATCACGGCCAAAGCGAACCATGTCTTCGATGCTGTCAGCGTGGCTGACGCGCACCACATCCTGCTCGATGATCGGGCCGGCATCCAGTTCTTCGGTGACGTAGTGGCACGTTGCACCGATCAGCTTCACCCCACGCAGCGCGGCCTGGTGGTAAGGCTTGGCACCCACGAACGACGGCAGGAAGCTGTGGTGAATGTTGATGACCTTCTCCGCGTAGTCCCGGCACAGTTGCGGCGGCAGGATTTGCATGTAGCGGGCCAGCACCACGACATCGGCCGCGTGCTCTACGACCAGGCGCGACACTTCGGCAAAGGCCGGGGCCTTGTCCTTGGGGTCGACCGGTACATGGAAGAACGGTATGCCGTGCCACTCGACCATGCTGCGCAGGTCGTCGTGGTTGGAAATGACACACGGGATCTCGCAGTCCAGTTCATCGGTATGCCAGCGGTGCAGCAGGTCAGCCAGGCAATGCGACTCGCGGCTGGCCATCAGCACCACGCGCTTTTTCTGCGCCGAGTCGGTAATCCGCCAGGTCATGGAGAACTCTTCGGCAATCGGCGCAAACGCCTCACGGAAGGCTTCGATACCGAAGGGCAATGATTCGGCGCGGATTTCATGACGCATGAAGAACCAGCCGCTCTGCTCATCGGAGTGATGGCTGGCTTCGTTGATCCAGCCATTGTACAAGGCCAGGAAATTACTGACTTTCGCCACGATCCCTACACGGTCGGGGCAGGCGATCACCAGACGATAGGTGCGCATGAATGAGACTCCAGAACTTCGCAAAGGCGCTTATTCTAGCGGCACGCAAGGAAAAGCGCAGTATTGATTGCAGCGGCCGCGGCCACTGTAGCAACCACGCTGGCAATGTGGACACTATCTGACACAGCCGGCGAAATGGCACACGCTAATGTAAATTTTTGTTCATCGGAGAAATATTGTCACAGCTTAATCAACAGTTAATTGCCCAACATTATGTTTACTTGCGAGTATCGGCTGTCTATTATTGCCCCACACATTTCTGAACACGCATTAAGGAACACTCCATGTCCCTGATCAACGAGTACCGCGCCACCGAAGAAGCCATCAAAGAACTTCAGGCTCGCCTGGCCAACCTGTCGCAGGACGACAAGCTGAAGAAAGAGCTGGAGTTCGAAGGCAAACTGCGCAACCTGATGGGCGAGTACTCCAAGTCCCTGCGCGACGTGATTGCCCTGCTCGACCCAGAGTCGAAACTGAGCAAAGCACCGCGTGGCACCGTCAAGGCTGTTGCTACCAAGCGTGCCCGCAAGGTCAAGCAATACAAGAACCCGCACAACGGTGAAGTGATCGAAACCAAAGGCGGCAACCACAAGACCCTGAAAGAGTGGAAAGCCAAGTGGGGCGGCGACGTGGTCGAGAGCTGGGCTACCCTGCTGGACTGATTGTTCAGCCCCTGCCCTCTTATCGCAATACAAAGCGCCGGCACATTGCCGGCGTTTTTGTTTGTCTGGCCTTCAGTCAATTGCAAACTGTTGTTGCAAGTTCCGGGCATGTACTTGCCATGCCTCCAGCACGCGCCGCCCGGCCTCGTCGGCGCGCTCCCAGGCCTGCAGATGCGCCTGCTGGAAATCACCCAATGTGTTCGGCGCCCCCCACTGCGGCTGGCTAAGGCGCTGCTGGCAGAACGCATACCACCGCTGGCGCTCCTCGGGAGTCAAGGTGTCCGGAAAGTTGCGCGCCCGGTAACGGAACAACAGCTCAGGCAAGCGCGGGTCATCGAACAGCCACTGCCCCCGGCCCAATTGCGCCGGTTCCAGCGCACGAACTTGCTCGCATAGACGCCGGTCACGGTCACCAATAAAACCGTTATACAACTGCTGCTCCGGGTCCTCACTCGGCGCGAAATCGTCCTTGCCGTAAATGTGCTCCAGCTTGTCCTGCCATTGCGCCTGTTGATCGGCCAACTGTTCACCGCGCGATTGTAACAACGTCAAGTCGATGCCCAGCCGCTGTTGATCGGCAGGGCGTAATACCGACAGTGGCGCAAGTACCGGGCAGCGATTGATCTGTACCAGTTTAAGCGGCACCGGTAGTTCGCCCTCGGCCAAATCCTCGTGCCGGGTGTACAAGCGCTGACGCAATACTTCAGCACTTTCCCGGAGTAATGGCAGGGTTTCCTGATGCAGGTCGCAGACAATCAGTGCATTGCGATTGTGCGGGTGCCAGGCCAATGGCAAGACCACCCCCAGGTAATTACGCGCTGCTGAAAAACGCCCGGATACATGCACCAGCGGTTGTAGCAAGCGGATCTGTTCCATGACTTTATGCTTGCTGCGCAACTGGAACAGCCAGTCATACAACTTGGGCTGTTTTTGCCGGATCAGTCGCGCCAGGGCAATGGTTGCCCGCACGTCGGAAAGCGCTTCATGCGCATGCCCGTGATCAATGCCGTTGGCCTTGCTCAACAGCTCCAGACGCAGGCTGGTGCGCCCGTCCTGCTGCGGCCACTCGATGCCCTCCGGGCGCAGGGCGTAGGCCGTGCGCACGATGTCGATCAGGTCCCAGCGGCTGTTGCCGCCCTGCCATTCACGGGCATAGGGGTCGAAAAAATTCCGGTACAGGCTGTAGCGGGTCACTTCGTCATCGAAACGCAGGGTGTTGTAGCCCGCCCCACAGGTGCCTGGTTGTGCCAGCTGCGCATGCACGCGGGTCATGAATTCGGCTTCGCACAGGCCCTGCTCGGCCAGTAACTGCGGGGTGATGCCAGTCACCAGGCACGCAGCCGGGTGCGGCAGAATATCGTCGGCGGGGCGGCAGTAAAGGCTGATCGGCTCGTCGATCTCGTTGAGGTCGAAGTCGGTGCGCAGGCCGGCGACCTGCAGCGGCCGGTCACAGCGCGGGTTGATGCCGGTGGTTTCGTAGTCGTGCCAGAAAATGCTGGAGGTCACGGGGTCGTCCTGTCTTGCGAGGTCGACCCGATTCTAACGCGATTCCAGGGCGCCAAGGCTCAGGCAGAGGCGTTGGCCGGGCGGAAGCTGAAATAGTCGCGCAGCGAGCGCACGAAATCGTCGTACTCGCGCGGGGCCTGCAGCAGCATGAAGCCCGAATCGTAATGCCCAGGGGTCTGGTCCTCACTGCACCACAGGCAACTGGCGGTCAGGTTGACGAACTGGAACCCGCCGCCGGCCAGGGGCATGCGAAGTTGCAATTCATAATCGGGCCCTACCAGCACGGGCAGTTGGCTGATGACCATCAGGCCGTCTTCCGAGGCGTTGCCGAGCAGGCCGATTTCCTGGTCGGTAAAGCGGTTGAACACCTTGAGGGCACAAGGGAGCTGATGGCGTTCGATGCGGCGTTTGTTGAACATGATGGCGAGTGTATTCCGTACCTGATGCCAGGAATACAAGGTACTGGCGGTTGTTGTAACAGCTGGGTTACAGATTAGCGCAGCACGCGCTGCGAATCCCGTGAAATAAACCACACCTTTGTATTAGCGCCAAGGTGCAGTAGTCGCCGGCCGGGCCACGGCCGCTTCGGTACCGCGCAAATGGCCGAGCTTCTCCAGCGTGTGCAGGCGGGCCTGGGCGCGATAGGCGTACTCGTTGCGCGGGTATTGCTGGATCAGGTACTGGTAGGTCTGGGCTGCGTCCACGTACAACGCCTGGCGCTCCAGGCACTGGCCGCGCAGCAGCGACACTTCGGGGTGGATGAACGGGCGCGCGCGGCTGGTACGGTCTACTTGTGACAGTTCCAGCATCACCCGCGCGCAATCACCCCGGTCATAGGCGCGATAGGCATTGTTCAGGTGGTGGTCCATGGACCAGCGGGTACAGCCGACAGCACTGGCGGCGAGGGCGAAAACGATCAGGGCTCGCATGGCAATCTCCTTTGATAGCAAACCTATCGGCCGCTGTCGGGTTTTCTTCAGCGGCGCGCGACAAGTGCCAGGCCGCCACGAGCGGCATGAATGCCGCACGCGCTTTTCTCTGTAGCTTACTGCTTGTAGCTTGCAGCTGCCCTACCGCGGAAGTCACAGGTAGTGCAACGGAACAATGACTACAGCGAGATTCAGGAGTAGCCTTTCGCTGCGCTTCACTATAGGAGTCTGTGCATGAGCATCCGCCGTACCAAAATCGTCGCCACCCTTGGCCCCGCCAGCAACTCGCCGGAAGTGATCGAACAGCTGATCCTCGCCGGTCTCGACGTGGCACGCCTGAACTTCTCCCACGGCACGCCGGACGAGCACAAGGCCCGCGCGCGCCTGATCCGCGACATCGCTGCCAAGAACGGCCGCCATGTTGCACTGCTGGGCGACCTGCAGGGTCCGAAGATCCGCATCGCGAAGTTCGCCAACAAGCGCATCGAACTGAAGATCGGTGACAAGTTCACCTTCTCCACCGCCCACCCGCTGACCGAAGGCAACCAGGATATCGTCGGCATCGACTACCCGGACCTGGTCAAGGACTGCGGTGTCGGTGACGAACTGCTGCTCGACGATGGCCGCGTGGTCATGCGCGTCGAAACCGCCACCGCCGATGCCCTGCACTGCGTGGTGATCATCGGTGGCCCGCTGTCGGACCACAAGGGCATCAACCGTAAAGGTGGCGGCCTGACCGCACCGGCCCTGACCGAAAAGGACAAGGCCGACATCAAGCTGGCTGCGGAAATGGACCTGGACTACCTGGCCGTGTCGTTCCCGCGGGACGCCAGCGACATGGAATACGCGCGCAAGCTGCGTGACGAGTCCGGTGGCAGCGCCTGGCTGGTGGCCAAGATCGAGCGCGCCGAAGCCGTCGCCGACGACGAGACCCTGGACAAGCTGATCCTCGCTTCCGATGCCGTCATGGTCGCCCGCGGTGACCTGGGCGTGGAAATCGGCGACGCCGAGCTGATCGCCATTCAGAAGAAGATCATCCAGCACGCTCGCCGCAACAACAAGGCAGTGATCGTGGCGACCCAGATGATGGAGTCGATGATCCAGAACCCGATGCCGACCCGTGCCGAAGTGTCCGACGTGGCCAACGCCGTGCTCGACAACACCGACGCGGTCATGCTGTCGGCGGAAAGTGCTGCCGGTTCGTACCCGATCGAAGCCGTACAGGCCATGGCCCGCATCTGCTCCGGTGCCGAGAAGCACCCGACCAGCCAGCGCTCCAGCCACCGCCTGCACACCACCTTCGAGCGCTGCGACGAAAGCATCGCCCTGGCGGCGATGTACACGGCCAACCACTTCCCGGGCGTGAAGGCGATCATCGCCTTGACTGAAAGCGGCTACACCCCGCTGATCATGTCGCGCCTGCGCTCGCACGTGCCGATTTTCGCGCTCTCGCCGCACCGCGCGACCCAGGCACGGGCCAACATGTTCCGTGGCGTCTACCCGATTGCCTTCGACCCCGCTTCGCTGCCCGCCGACAAAGTCAGCCAGGCAGCTGTCGACGAACTGCTCAAGCGTGGCTTGGTAGAACAAGGCGACTGGGTGATCCTGACCAAAGGGGACAGCTACCACACCATCGGTGGCACCAATGGCATGAAGATCCTGCATGTGGGTGATCCGCTGGTCGGCTGAGCCTGCCTCAAAGGGGGGCCGCTCTGCGGCCCTTCGCGGGCATGCCCGCTCCTACAGGGTATAGCGCTAGCCTCACCCCTGTGGGAGCGGGCGAGCCCGCGAATAGGCCGGCACAATCAACCCGACTGCCTCAGGCATGCTCAACGAAGACGTCAGTAAACACCTGCCCTCGCGGCACCCCGGCAATGAACAGCCGCCGCGCAAACCGGTCCACACTCCCCGCTGCCCCACACACCAGCGCCACCGTCTGCCGCGAAGGCGGGCGCAACCGCGCCAGCGCTTCATCCATCTGCTCTTCCAGCACCAGCTCGACCTGCACGCCCTGCAGCTGCATCAGGGGTTCAGCCAGATAGTGCCCGGCGCTGTTGCGCGCCACATGCAGCACCCGAATCTCGCCGCGATGCCCCTGCCGCACAGCCTCACGCAAGATGCCCCACAGCGGCGCAAGCCCGGTTCCAGCTGCCAGCAGCCAGAGCGGCCGATCCTGCCAATCCAAATCGTAGTGCAACGCACCACCCCTGAATTCGCCCAGGCGCAGCACATCTGCTACCTGCAAACCACGAGCCTTGTCGCAAAAGGCGCCGGGTCGCCGGCAATCGATGTGAAACTCCAGGAAGTCATCTTCCCCCGGCAGGCTGGCCAGTGAATAAGGCCGCGCTACCGAACCATTCCACAGCACCACATGCTGCCCCGCCTGGTAACGCACCGCCCGCTCGGGCCGTAGCCGTACACGCAACACGTCACCGTACCAGTCCAGCGCACAGACGTGCGCCGGCACACCATCGCGCTGCGGGTCGAACAACGCAACCTGCAAGTCCTCGATCACCCTGCACTGGCAAGCCAGGCGCCAGCCCAGGGCGTGCTGGTCCAGGGCCAGGGCCTCAGGCATGGCGTCCAGCGGCTGCCCGGCCTGGCAGTGCACCAGGCAGGCGTGGCAGCTTCCGGCGCGGCAGCTGTAGGGCACGTTGAGCCCGGCCTCGTTCAGGGCATCGAGCAGGTTGCTGCCGGTCGGCACCGCCCAGCGGTGCTCGCCTACGCAAAGTTCGGGCATCTTCAGGTATCTCTTCCCGCTTCAGGTTGTGGGGGGGCGCTCTGCGCGCCCGTCGATAGTAAGGCCAACCACAGGCGTCAGCAGCAAAAAGGATGCCCAGCCCCAACCGACCAAGGTCCAGACCACTCGCAGGTGTGCCACGCGGTGAGGCACGCTATACTGCCGCGCCCTTTTGCGTCGGCCATGCTGCCGGCGCGCCTTTGCAAGGCGTCTCGACATGCTGGTCGGCACCGTCGAGCGTCTCTATGAATGTTCCCGTCTTTAAGAGGAGCGCGCTGCATGACCGTGATCAAGCAAGACGACCTGATTCAGAGCGTCGCCGACGCCCTGCAATTCATCTCGTACTACCACCCCGTCGATTTCATCCAGGCCATGCACGAGGCCTATCTGCGCGAAGAGTCGCCTGCTGCCCGCGACTCCATCGCCCAGATCCTGATCAACTCGCGCATGTGCGCCACCGGCCACCGCCCGATCTGCCAGGACACCGGTATCGTCACCGTGTTCGTGCGCGTGGGTATGGATGTGCGCTGGGACGGTGCCACCCTGAGCGTCGACGACATGATCAACGAAGGTGTGCGTCGCGCCTACAACCTGCCTGAAAACGTCCTGCGTGCCTCGATCCTGGCCGACCCGGCCGGTGCCCGCAAGAACACCAAGGACAACACCCCGGCCGTGATCCACTATTCCATCGTGCCTGGCGACAAGGTCGAGGTCGATGTCGCCGCCAAGGGCGGCGGCTCGGAGAACAAGTCGAAGATGGCCATGCTCAACCCGTCCGACTCGATCGTCGACTGGGTGCTCAAGACCGTACCGACCATGGGTGCTGGCTGGTGCCCGCCTGGCATGCTCGGCATCGGCATTGGCGGTACCGCCGAGAAGGCCGCGGTCATGGCCAAGGAAGTGTTGATGGAGTCCATCGACATTCATGAGCTCAAAGCCCGTGGCCCGCAGAACCGCCTGGAAGAAATCCGCCTGGAGCTGTTCGAGAAGGTCAACCAACTGGGCATCGGTGCCCAGGGCCTGGGTGGCCTGACCACCGTGCTCGACGTGAAGATCATGGACTACCCGACCCACGCCGCTTCGCTGCCGGTGTGCATGATCCCCAACTGCGCCGCCACCCGCCACGCGCACTTCGTGCTCGATGGCTCCGGCCCGGCCGAGCTGGAAGCGCCATCGCTGGACGCCTACCCGGAAATCGTCTGGGAAGCCGGCCCAAGCGCACGTCGCGTCAACCTCGACGATATCACCCCGGAAGAAGTCGCCAGCTGGAAGCCGGGCGAAACCATCCTGCTCAACGGCAAGATGCTGACCGGCCGCGACGCCGCGCACAAGCGCATGGTGGAAATGCTCAACCGTGGCGAAGCGCTGCCAGTGGACCTCAAAGGCCGCTTCATCTACTACGTTGGCCCGGTCGACCCGGTCGGTGACGAAGTGGTTGGCCCTGCCGGCCCGACCACCGCGACCCGCATGGACAAGTTCACCCGCCAGATCCTCGAGCAGACAGGCCTGCTGGGCATGATCGGCAAGTCCGAACGTGGCCCCACCGCGATCGAAGCGATCAAGGACAACAAGGCCGTATACCTGATGGCTGTGGGCGGCGCTGCCTACCTGGTAGCCCAGGCTATCCGCAAGTCCAAGGTACTGGCCTTCGCCGAACTGGGCATGGAAGCGATCTACGAGTTCGAGGTCAAGGACATGCCAGTTACTGTTGCCGTAGACAGCAACGGTGAGTCGGTGCACATCACTGGCCCTGCCCTGTGGCAGAGCAAGATTGCCCAGAGCCTGGCAGTCGAAGTCAAGTAAGCCTGATGTAACAGCGGCGCCTGCTTCGCGGGTGAACCCGCTCCTACAGGGACCTCATGTCCCCGGTGGGAGCGGGTTCACC
>NZ_RHQO01000043.1:0-42776 GCF_003935475.1 Pseudomonas sp. p99-361
GCGATGCGCCGCGCGGGCGGCGCTCGCTCTAACAGGCGCTGCATACCTTGTGGCAAACACCTGTCAGCCCTGATGCGGTCCCTGTGGGAGCCGGCTTGCCGGCGATTGGGCAGCAAAGCTGCCCCGGCCATGGCAAGATCAGCACTGGCCCTGACCGCGACCTCCCCCATGCCGTTGCCGCTGATCTACCACGAAGACTACAGCCCGGAGTTCCCTGCCGAGCACCGCTTCCCGATGGACAAGTTCCGCCTGCGGAAGTGTAAGCTATGCAGTGAACCGTTTCAGAGCCTTCCATCATGCCCATCGCAGTGCCCTATTCACGCTTTTCAAGCGGACGTCAAAGCTACGGCAGCAGCTTGCATCGTCAAGAAGCCTTGATCGCCAACTGGCTTGCTCACCATCCCGAGTACACCCTGTATGAGCGAAAATACGAGGACCTGGGTGTAAGCGGGTCCAGCGGTAAGCACATTGACGCGGGTGAACTGGGCGAATTGCTGGCAGCAATTGAAGACGGCCAACTCCCTACCGGCACTGCGGTACTAGTAGAAGCTATGGATCGCTTCAGCCGCCTCGAACCGATGGACACTCTCAACCACCTTCGCACCATCGTGAAGGCTGGGATTGAATTTGTGACCTTGGATGATTGGCAGCGGTATGACGCGAAGTCACTGAAGGGAAACGGTCTGCTTTATCTGGCGCTCAAGGCACAGACCGCACACGAGTTTGCCGTTAGGCTGTCCGAATTCGCCGTCGGCTCGTATAAAAGACGGGCCGAGAAGGCGAAGCTGAATGAGCCGATCAAACGCCGTAACCCGTTCTGGCTTACCAGTGAAGGCAAGTTGAAAGATGACGGTTCGTCTGATGCCATCAAGCAGGTTTTCCAAGCCTTCGCTAACGGTGTTCCACTACGCGCTCTGGCTATCCAGTACAGCCAGTATTTCGCCAATAGGCAGAGCTTGAAGCACGCCTTGCGAAACCCTGCGGCCATTGGTTATTGGCAACGTACCACGACCATCGAAGTGGATGGTGGGCAGAAGCGGGTTCCGGGTGAACTCATTAAGGGTGTGTTCGACCCTGCCGTCACCGAAGAACTTTTCTACCAAGTGCAAAGAATGCTGGACGACCTAGCCGATCAACCAGTTACGGTCGCCCGCAAGTTCCCCTTGGCTGGGTTGATGGAATGTGGCGACTGCGGCGCCAATATGGTGCTTCTTCGCCAGAACGCTAGACAGCAGACCGATGCTGTTCGCTGCTATCGCCGGATGCAAAGTACAGAGAAGTGCACGAACCAGAAGACGATCCCGGTGCCTGTAATCGGGTGGTTCTATGAAGCTACCCGCAAGCCCCACGCTTTCAAGGCGTACCAACGCACTAAATTGCCTGAGAACACCCGCCAGCGGATCAAGTTGGAAGGCCAGATAGAGCAGTTAAGCAAACAGCAAGCACGACTACGTAAACTGGTGCTACTGGATGAAAACGATGAAAGTGCAGTGGCGGATTACCAGCAGTTGGTAAACGAGAAGAAATTACGTGAGCAAGAATTGGCATCTCTGCCGCTTGTCACTGATAGCCCTGTAGTTGGCATGCCTGAATTCTGGCGGTTTATGCACTCTGATCCCTTCGCAATTTCCAATCTTCTGCAGCAGGATGGTTACCGTATCATCTGCCGCAACGATGGAACGCTTGAAATCAAAGAAAGCGCCGACGATCACCCCGCTGAGTCAGCCCAGTATGTCGGCTATGCTCGAAAGTACCGGATGTGGAAGGTTAAACCGAGGGGCGAGGATACTATGTTCGTAGATAGTACCGGTCAAATTCAGTTCCCTCAGACCGTGACCATCACTACGTCCGAGCAATGGCAGCAACGTATAGAAGGGACGGACTTGTCCGCCTATATGGATGGTGACGACCTTGCGGACTACCTCGAATCGCAAGGCTAAAAGTTAAGCAAACAGGGGTACGATTCCGCAATCGCTGACTTACCCCTGAAACGACCGGAACTTTATTTTCACAAATGCATGCATTATCTATTGACAGCTCCAGAAAGAGTGTATAATCGGTGTCATAAGTTTGGTAATGCAGCTAACTTCCCGTCGAAGTATTCCCGCTAGTTTCCATCTTAAATGCCAATACACAGTTAGACTTGGAATGGTCCTACTGGGGTTACCCCGTTGTCAGTCCGGGGCATATGACTGATGATTTGAAGATCGTGGATAGTTGCACCGGCATATCAAGATCCGTAATTCCACCTTGATATCATGGTTATACCCAAGGCCAGTGGGAGCAGCGAGACTGGCCACCTATATATACGCTTGCCCGCAAGGGGCGGCACAATACTTGCTCACGCAAGTACGCAACACCAAAGACCAAAAACGCAATCAGCCCGAAACTCATCATCGAGTAACGGGCTTAATTCGCCCAATGAAAAACCTTAACTCATGCAGGTAACAATATATGCAAAGACCGCTACGCCGCAGCACGTGCGAAGTTTGTGGAAGAACACACTATTCAAGAAGTCCACTAACCCGCTTCTGCGGATCAGCTTGCCAGTCTCGCAGCTGGCGCAGTAAGAACAAAGAAACACAGCAAGAACTTGAGCAACTTTATATAACTCAAGAGCAAGAAGAAAAAACCAATCAGAAGGAAGCGGCATAATGTCCAGCCACAAAGTGTACCTAGAGGTGCGAAAGTCAGACGGGGCAATCCTTAGCTACTTCTTAGAACGACCAACTGCCCAGTCAGCCACAGCGGATTACGTGGAAGCTACACAGGATGAACTAACTTACCTATCAGCCCTGGAAGACTACATCTTATCCGCTGGTACAGCAGTGTCGCTAACCCACCTAGAAAGCCATAGGAAGCGCGTATACGAAGCGAAAGCAGCCAAGGCAGCCCAACATATTGCCCAAGCCCGAGAGGCCGCTAAAAAGCCTTCCCAGAGCGATACAGCGGCAGACAACAAAAAGCCGAAGTATTCGGCAAGAATTTTCAAAGATATGATTAACAAGAAACGGAAGCAATCATGATAACTGAATACCAATACGGCGTTAACGTTGTAGAGTTTTACCCCCATTCTGATGAAGACTTGCAGAAGCTAATTGCAGCCAAGCAAGATGGCTATAACAGAGGCAGCGAGACACTGCACTACAAAGACAAAGCGGCCCATATCCACTGGCAACGCAGCAAGCCTCTAGAGCCTGCCGTCATGGAACTTTTCGAAGAGATGGCGAAGGGGTATACGCTGGTCAAGCTGGCATTCAACCCGCCGCTAGATGTGTTTGCGGTACTACGCAAGCCAGAGAAGACCATCAAAGCTGAGCTTGTTGAAGTGGCAAAGTCTGCTCGCCAAGAATATGACCTGTCTCGCTTTGAAATGAATCTTGCTGAAACTAAACGTCAGGTGAAGTTCAGCGTAGACCAAGTTAAGCGTGCAGAAGATGCAGCGGCAGCAGAAGCAGCAGCCAAAGCAGCGGCGGCACTTAAACAAGATCAGGAAGCAACGGCCTTGGCTGACCTGCTCAAAGCCTACGCCGCACCGGCAGAGGCCACAGTAGAAGGTAAGGCAGTGTGAACGACGAATACGTACATGGCGAGGGGATGCGGCTAACGTTCACCCCAGCCGAGTTTGATGTTCTGTGCAGCCAGGCACGCAAGCACAAGATGCCCGTACGCAAGTTCGTGAGCTGGATGGTGAAGTGCTTCATTAACTCTGTGCCAACCGAAGAGACGAAGCGGGCGAAATAGTCGCCCCTTCCGACTCGCTCGGCAACATCGGTGAAGGCCGCAGGTAGTATAGAACCTGTCCGCCTTAATCGCTCAATCCCGCATGGCACTAGGGCTTCAGCCCAATCGACTATGCACAATCCCAGTAGAAACCCATATGCGAATTTCAGTATACCGGCCTGAGCACCAAGCGAAGTTGCTTCGCTTGATGGAACACACAGGCGCCATTAACCCTACCCGCGTGGTAGAGCAATTGATTGAAGAAGCTGCCATGCGGCTTGATTCCCAAGGCGGAACGAATGTCAACGAGCAACACCAAGAAGAGCAACACCCGTAACTACAGTTACACCTGCTACATCTGCAATAGTCCCTACACAGGACACCGAGAGGAGGCGGACAAGGCCAAGCGCTTCTGCAAAGATAGCTGTAGAAAGGCCAAGTCAAGACAAGCCGACAAGTCTGCAAAGCGGCAGACCCGTATAGAAGACCAGTTCACTCGGTTCTGTAAGGGCAGTTTCGGGCAGTGGATCATCAGAGAGTGCATCAAGGCCAACACCGTCTGCATCATGATGAGCCACACCACCACATCGCTATTCGAGCTTGAGCAGTTCCATAACCGCTACTACAAGTGCTATGGCTTCAACCCAGATGAACAGAAGTCTGTGTATCACCGCTGCCACATCCAAGCCCGTATAGGCGTAGATGGCTCAGTGGGAGCACTGCACCCGCTAAACCTGTTCATCGGCCTATCCCGACCTAACCAGACAGCCGGTAACAAGTTGATATCTACCGATGCGGGGCTGAGCATCCCCGCCCACAAGCTGCAAAAGAAGTGGCAAGTAGCTGTGGGCGACACTAAGCAGCAGGTGGCAAAGAAGGTACGCGCCCTGCTGGGCACAGAGTTCATCGAGTATCTGGCCCAATCCGCTGCTTTGAAGTTGGACACACTGCACACCTTGGCCCGGCAAATCTATAACCGGCAGCAGAAGGGCACAGCGGTACAGGAACTGGAAGACCGCTATACACTTGGCCAGCTTGAGCAACTACCGCTAGAGCAGCTAGAGCTTATGGACGCCCACCAGCGGGGCAAAGATTCGTTCACCAGGTTTGCGTCCGATAAGCACACCCGTGCATCTCTGTGCGTATATGCAGATGAGCTTGAACGGATGGCAGCGGTATCGCCATCACAGCGTCACCGGGACAACTGCACCTTTATGCTTGGTCTGGTGCGGGTGCTTGGCATCTACATCGCACAGAGCGAGTGTCCATTTGATGGTGGCCACAAAGCCTTTTTGCCGCAAAAGGGGTTTGAATGGCAGCCGCTAACCTATATGAACTGGCAGCAGCCATGGGGCAAGCCCTGCCGGCAGCTTATAGACGCTGACCACCGCTTGCTGATCGAGAGCATCACCGCCCACTGCTACCACGCACTATCGGGTGCAGACATCCCCAAGGGCTTGCTTCGTGCTCGCCTGCTCAAGCGGCTTGATGTGGCCACGCTGGTGCCAACGGTGCTTGTACCTGACGAACAGCGGTTCAAGAAGCTGGGTACATGGCCTAATTACATCGCTGCTCTGTACGCAGATGCCGAACTAGTGTGGCAGCCATTGCTTGCACTTGGTCTATGTACCGCTGAACAGCTTGATGCTGCCCGCACAGGCTTACTTGATTGCCTGCACGCCGCCATCGAAAAGGGCCGTCGAGACTACTTGGCACAGCCCCGCTTCAAGCGGATGTATCGAGGCCGCTACTACGACCAGTGGGGCTTCAAAGGCTACCCGGCACACCTCGAATTCCCACCAGTAGCAGCAGAACCATTGCCGAAGGTGGCGTAGAGATCGCTTCAAAAATGATTCGATGCTCACGTGGGCTGAGTTTCCAGCTCACATAAGGTGGGTGAGGCTGAGTTTTCAGCAGTGCCTGAGGATGAACGCAAATTTGCTTCGATCTACTGGAAAGCAAAGGTAGGGTTAGGCTACCCCCATTGGGGGTAGGGCAAGGTGTATACAGTCCAGGGCGAGCTTGGTAGCCACTTGGGGTGGCAGAGGGCAAGGCTCCTGCATCGCAGGAACTTCACGCTCCCAGCGGGCAAACCAGCAGCCGCCAGATAACTAATGGGAAACTAACGGCATAACTAATCCAGTTGGCCATCATTTCGAGCCGTCTGGATGCCGCTACACGGCTACAGCCCAGTAATTCCGGGCATCTGCACTACAGGGCGTTAAGCAAAGTTCCACTTTTCTGCATTTCCCGCAAGATTTATGTGGAAATACTTTCAGCCCTGAAAACTTAGGGCTGCTGACCTGTCGCGTTGTCGATGCCCCCAGATTTGGGGCGATCTAATCAGCCCGCCTAGTGCGGGCTTTGGGTCTGCTGGAAAGTCAGCGGGGGCCGAGATAGCCAGAACTGCCCTGCCCTGTATTCATTGGCGTAAACGCTAGCGGTCACAAGTTGATGAATACAAAACACCCTAGAATTCCGTATTCATTAGGCTTGCTTTAGGCATTGAATACAGCCATACTCTCTGCATCTAGAATCAAATGAATACAGAGGGCAGGGAAATGGCAAAGGTCGGATACATCCGCGTCAGCTCGGTTGACCAGAACACAGAGCGTCAGCTTGATGGCATCGCCCTGGACAAGGTGTTCACTGACAAAGAGAGCGGCGCCACTACCGCCCGCCCCCAGCTACAGGCGATGCTAGAGTACGTCCGTGAAGGGGATAGCATTGTTGTCCATTCCATCGACCGCCTTGCACGCTCCCTGTCCGACCTGCTCAAGTTGGTGGAAGACCTGACCAAGCGTGGTATCCACATCCGCTTCAACAAAGAGCAGTTGGAATTTACCGGCGAAGACAACCCGACCCAGCATCTGATGCTGTCGATGATGGGGGCCGTAGCCCAGTTCGAGCGGGCTATGATTAAAGAACGTCAGCGGGAAGGCATCGCCAAGGCCAAGCAGAAAGGCGTATATAAGGGCCGCACAAAGACTGTGGATGATGCAGCAATCTGTGCCGCTGTTACTGGCGGTCTATCGTTCCGCAAGGCGGCAGAGAGCCTTGGTGTTAGCCTGAGTACCGTACAGCGTGCAATGAAAGCCAGCACCTAACGAGCGCCATCCGGTGCAGCACCCACATCGAGGACCAACATGGAAGACCGAGACGCGGCAATAGCGGACGCCCTTGAGAGCCTGCATATAAACCAGACAGCCTTGAGGGCAGCCATCGAAGAAGTAAGTACATGGATCAGGCAACGTGGCTCTGTAAATGCCCACGAAAACACCATGACCTGCCTTCAGGCTTTAGATGCCAACGCTGATGCCATCGCTTCAGCGATAGAACGCCTTCGCACGTAGCCGCCTTCGGGCGGCTTTTTGCTGCCCTTGATATTCTGAAATCGTACTGTGCGGCTCGCTGTGGGCCGGGCTGTAGCGTTAAGTACTGATTCAGTGTGGTCCAGTACACAGCAGATTTGCTGGCTACTGCCCTCCACATGATTCACATCTGAATCATCCCCGCCTGATATTCCTGCCCCGGCTAATGGACGATATTCGGCGTGAGTGAAGGCAGCACTGAAGAATTCCAAGGTACTTTCTTAGCGATAAGATCAAGATTAACCGAATGTCATCAATGGAAGTCTGCGCAGCTCAGCCGCTGACAACAGACTTACTCGCCCATAGAGCGATCTTTTTTCTGCTCATTTGACTTATAACCTCATTATATATCGCCGTTTTTAGGGGATTCTTTCCGTTCATTTTCGCCAATCGTCGAGCGAATATATTTCGCGCAATTTCAGCATAGGGATTTTTCAGAGAGTTCAGTCGACGAAGGCAAAACACTTCCGCATGTGCCTCTGCCTTTGCAAGATCAATCGCCTGCCCAGACTTATAGTTTACACCTCGAATCATATCGTCTGCATGTCCTAACTCGTGCAAAAGCACGCCCAACCGAAAGCAGTTATTAAGTTGTGTATGCTCGTGCATTTTCTGTTTTAGAAAAATCACTGGCTTTGCTATGCCATTGCTGCTAACAAGTATTGTGCACCCGTCGCCAGACAGCTTTGAATAGACGTTAGCAATCGCATCATCTTCAGCTTTAAAAGAAAGTATCCGGTCAACCAGAAGGCCACTGGCAGAGCAAGTGGTGACGATATCAAAGTTTTCGAAAGACTCGATATCAAAAATACCATGCAGATCCAAACCATACCGCTCTTGCTTTATCTGCGAAATCAATTCATCCAACATTAACAATACTCCCTATCGTTATGCCCTGACCGACCACAACCAATTCAAGGTCCGCCGAATCGAGGTCCCATCTACCAGCACGATAGACGCCTATCCATGATCGGCTTCAATGCGGCCCACCCAAAGCCTTATGCCGTCCGGGTTTCGGCCGGGCTTCCAGTAGACCTCTCCCTCGATTTCGTTAGGTATCCGGTACACGATTTTGGTTTTGACGGTAACCAACGGATTAACCTTGCGGAACCAAAGATTATAGCCTTCAGCAGATATTGGCTCGACCGAGTCGAAGTCATATTCCTTCCCATTATAGCTAACGATTAAACTCCCCTCGGCAGGCATCCTGGATTCAGTGTCTAAGTTTTTGAATGAAGCGTGAAGGATGAAAAAGCGAGACCCCTCCCAAGCTTTAGGCTCGGCATACCGGTTACTGGTCCCAACTGTTCTGCCATATTGTGCTCGATCAACAGTCACCGAGAAGTACCCGATGTTAGCTGTCTTTGTTCTTGTGCTCGCAAAACTTCGGAATCGCTCCCCGAATGTTGCACCGGGGCCTAACCCAGCAGCAACCAATGCTGTCTGACAGTAGAAAAATTTATTTATTCGTTCTTTCTCTTCCGCTTTCCGTCCCGCTTGATTTTTTACCTCTCGCCAAGTCGCAAAAGCAGTATTGGCTTTCTCGTCGCTATATTCATCATCATAGTAACTTTCGATGGACGGGACATGTACGGAATTGTCACCCCTCAGTTTAATCAAGTCAGTATTAAACTTCAGACCCTTCGCACGAAACTGCTTATGAAAATCTTCTAGCACGGAGTCCCGCGACGCAATGAATCTTAACGCCCCGTTTACTTGGGTCATCATTGAAGCGTCGTATAATCTACTCTGATCAACAGGAGATAAACCCTTCAGATAAGTTATGCAGTTAAGCGACAAGAAGTAATGATCTTGCATCACGGCCGAAATCGTTTCGTCCTCGTTAGCCTTTCCCAGCACGGTAGAACAAGCTACTAAAGCCGATAGGGCCAAACCTACTCGCTTCATTTGTAACGCCCCGTTGATGGCAAGGTGCCAGATTATGTTCGTAACGCCGAGCAAAGCAAGCGGATGTCACCGCCCCGCTCGAAAGCCAAGCGGTTTACGGGTGATGTCGGCGATACAGAACCAACCTATAGATTTAGCACCCGCAACGGGTGTTTGGCGAAGGTCGTTTTACCCGATTCGGCGACGACTCTCGGCTACGGTCGAAGGCTAGGTTACAAAAGTCAGGGCTACCGGGGGCTGGTCCCGCCTAGCAATCAACGCGGGGACGAAACACTGCATAAATAGAAATTCAGCCTGCTGCACGACCACCTGGTCGACAGTGGGCTGACCACCGACCAGGCCTTGCTGCGCCCAGACATCTGCCCCAACGATATCCTCGCCCTGGCCCACGACCGCGACTACATCGCACGCTACATGAATGGCGAGCTGTCCCGCGAAGACCAGCGTCGCCTCGGCCTGCCCTGGAGCGAAGCCTTGGCCCGGCGCACCGTACGGGCCGTGGGCGGCTCGCTGCTGACGGCCGAACTGGCGCTGCAGCATGGCGTTGCCTGCCACCTGGCCGGTGGCACCCACCATGCCCACTACGACCACCCTGCCGGCTTCTGCATCTTCAATGACCTGGCAGTGATCAGCCGCTACCTGCTGGAGGCCGGCCGTGTCCAGCGGGTGCTGATCTTCGATTGCGACGTGCACCAGGGCGACGGCACCGCACGCATCCTGCACGATACCCCGGAGGCCATCACGGTCTCGCTGCACTGCGAACAGAACTTCCCGGCACGCAAGGCCAACAGCGATTGGGACATTCCCCTGCCGCGGGGCATGGGCGACACCGCCTACCTGAACGTGGTGGACGACACCCTCAACTACCTGCTGCCGCTGTATCAACCCGACCTGGTGCTGTACGACGCCGGCGTCGATGTGCACAAGGACGACGCGCTGGGCTACCTGCAACTGACGGACGCCGGCGTGGCCGCCCGCGACGAGGCCGTGCTGCGCCACTGCCTGGGCCGCGATATTGCGGTAATGGGTGTGATCGGCGGCGGCTACAGCAAGGACCGGGTGGCCCTGGCCAAACGCCACGGCATCCTTCACCACAGCGCAGCGCGTGTCATCGGTTGTTCACAATGACTGTGGAACCGCTTGTGGATAACCTGCGGGAAAGCCGCTGCAGGCCTTGACCAGCAAGGCCTGTAGAACACTGGTTTTTTTTTGACCAGTGTTTCCGGGGGCAGCGCTGCGCTAGAATGCGCCTCTTTTCCACAGCCTGCTGCCCACCATGCCCGATTTCAACCCCGCATCGCCTCCCCTTGCTGTCGTCATCGGTGGCGGCCCCGCCGGCCTGATGGCCGCTGAAGCCCTGGCCCAGGCAGGCTTGGCGGTCGAGGTGTTCGATGCCATGCCTTCGGTGGGCCGCAAGTTCCTGCTGGCCGGTGTCGGCGGCATGAACATCACCCATTCCGAGCCTTACCCCGCGTTCGTGGCCCGTTATGCCGAACGCCAAAGTGAAATCGACACGCTGCTGGGCGAGTTCGACGCGGAGGCTTTGCGCCAGTGGATTCACGGCCTGGGCATCGAGACCTTCGTCGGCACATCAGGCCGGGTATTCCCCACCGACATGAAAGCCGCCCCGTTACTGCGCGCCTGGCTCAAGCGCCTGCGCGACAGCGGGGTAGTTATCCACACCCGCCATCGCTGGCTCGGCTGGAACGCCGAGGGGGCCTTGCGGATCGCTTATCCACAGGGCGAGCGCCTCGTCAACGCCGCTGTGCTGGTGCTGGCGCTGGGTGGCGGCAGTTGGGCGCGCCTGGGTTCCGACGGCAGCTGGCAAGCGCTGCTGGCCGAACGGGCTGTGGATATCTCGCCCCTGCAACCGAGCAACTGCGGTTTCGAGGTGGCCGGCTGGAGCGCGCTGTTGAAAGACAAGTTCGCCGGCGCGCCGCTGAAGAACATCGCCCTCAGCGTGCCTGGCAGTGCACCGCGCAAAGGTGAGTTCATCCTCACCGCGCAAGGTGTGGAAGGCAGCCTGGTGTACGCCTGGTCGGCGCCGGTGCGTGAGGCCATCAACCGCGATGGCCGGGGCGTGTTGTTGCTTGACCTGTTGCCGGACAAGCCTGTGGACAAGATTGCCCAGGCACTGGCCAGGCCACGGGGCTCGCGCTCCATGGCCAAGCACCTGCACAGCCAGCTGGGTATCGATGGGGTAAAAGCCGCACTGCTGCGCGAGCTGACCGCCCCTGCAACCTTTGCCAGCCCTGAAGCGTTGGCGCAGGCGATAAAGGCCCTGCCAATCACCCTGGTGCGCACGCGACCGCTGGATGAAGCGATCAGCAGCGCCGGCGGTGTGCGTTTCGAGGGGCTGGATGCAGGGCTGATGCTCAAAGGCATGCCGGGGGTGTTCTGTGCCGGCGAGATGCTGGACTGGGAGGCACCGACCGGGGGCTACCTGCTCACCGCATGCTTTGCCAGCGGGCAGCATGCCGGGCGGGCGGCTGCACAATGGCTCAAAGCCCAGGGCTGACACCGCCCGACTGTGGGCGCCGCGAGGCTACGGCTTGCGCTTGCGCGGCCCGCTATTGAAGCTTGGTACCTTGCGCACAGCCTTCACTGCAGGCTCGGCATTGCCCCCCTCGGTGCTGTCCATCCAGCGCCCCAAGCCACGCTTGGCGCTGTTCTCTTTCGGCTTTTTGGGCTTCTTCGGCTTCTTGATCACCTGGCCACTGGTGTCGGTCATCGGCACCCGGTGATCCGGAATGAAGTCCGGTTCTTCATGACGCGGCAGGGTCTGGCGGGTCAGCACCTCAATCGCCGCCAGCAGCTGCACTTCATCGGCGCACACCAGCGAAATCGCCTCGCCCTTGTTGCCCGCCCGCCCGGTGCGGCCGATACGGTGCACGTAGTCCTCGGCAACGATGGGCAGGTCCAGGTTGACCACCAGCGGCAAATCGTCGATATCCAGGCCACGGGCAGCCACGTCGGTGGCCACCAACACCTGGATTTCCCGGGCCTTGAAGCTGTCCAGCGCGCGCTGGCGGGTCGCCTGCGGGCGGTCACCGTGGATACCATCGGCATTCACACCCTCGGCCAGCAAGCGCGCCACCAACTGGTCGACGCCATTGCGGGTCTTGGCAAACACCAGCACCTGCTTCCAGCGCTGCTTGCGCATCAGGTGGCAGAACAGGTCTTCCTTGCGCTTTTTATCCACAGGTACCAGCCACTGCTTGACGCTGGCGGCAGTGGCATTGCGTGGGCTGACTTCGATACTCAGCGGGTCATTCAGGGCCAGCCCTGCCAGCAGGCGGATCTGCTCGGAGAACGTGGCGGAAAACAGCAAAGTCTGGCGCTTGCGTGGCAACGCGGCATAGACCGATTGCAGCTCTTCGGCAAAGCCCAGGTCGAGCATGCGGTCGGCTTCGTCCAGCACCAGGGTCTGTACCTGGTTGAACTTGACCGCGTTCTGCCGGAACAGGTCGAGCAGCCGGCCAGGGGTGGCGACCAGCAGGTCGACGCCACGGCGCAGGCGCATCATCTGCGGGTTGATGCTGACCCCGCCGTACACCGCATAGGTGCTCAACGGCAGGTTCTCGGCGTACTCGCGCACGTTGTTGTGCACCTGCTCGGCCAGCTCTCGGGTCGGCACCAGCACCAGGGCACGGATCGAGTTGCTGGCCACTTTCTCGCCTTCCAGGGCCAGGCGCTGCAGTACCGGCAGGGCAAAGCCTGCCGTTTTTCCGGTGCCGGTCTGGGCCGCGGCCATCAGGTCGCGGCCGGCCAGCACGGCGGGAATGGCCTTGGCCTGCACCGGGGTTGGGGTGGTGTAGGCCAGCTGCTGCAAGGTGCGCAGCAGCGGTTCGATCAGGCCGAGTTGGGCGAAATTCATGGCAATACCGTCAGGGGTTCAGCGAAGCCGGCAAGTTTACCGCATCGCCCCTGCCTACTTGCAGATTTCGCCTTTCAACGGCAACACGGGTTTGGCAGGCTTGCGCCACTGCGGCAGGCCGATCAGCACCACTGCGCCAATGATCACCGCCATCGCCACGCACTCTTCGGCACCGATCTGCTCACCGGCAAACAGGATCCCCAACAGCACCGCCACGGCCGGGTTGACGTAGGCGTAGCTGGTGGCAGCTGCCGGGCGCACGTGCTTGAGCAGGTACATGTAGGCGCTGAAGGCCAGGATAGAGCCGAAGAACACCAGGTAGGCCAACGCGCCCCAGCCGGCAGCGCTTGGCACCTGCGTCATGCGCTCGCCCGACAGCAGGCTGCCCAACAACAGCACTGCGCCACCCACCAGCATTTCGGCGGCACTGGCCATTGGGCCCTGTGGCAGGGGCAGGCTTTTGCTCCACACCGAACCGAATGCCCACGAGGCCGCGGCAAAAACGATCAACGCTGCGCCAATCGGGCTCGCCTGCAGGTTGGACCCCAGGTTCAACAGGGCGATACCCAACAGCCCAAGGGCAATGCCTGCCCACTCCAGTTTCGAGTTGCGGTGCCCGAACAGCAGGCCGAACAGCAACGTGAACAGCGGCACCGTCGCCACCGCCAGGGCCGCCACCCCCGAGGCCACGCCGGCGTGTTCGGCCACCGTTACCCCGCCGTTACCGCAACTTAGCAGCAGAAAGCCGATTGCCCCGGCAGCCCGCCATTGCGGCCACGTGGGTGCCGGCGCACCGCGCCAGCGCAGAAAACCGTACAGCAGGCTACCCGCGATCAGGAAACGCACACCGGCCATGAGCATCGGTGGCCAGCTCTCGACGCCAATGCGGATGAACAGGTAGGTGGAGCCCCAGACCAGGTACAGCGCCAGGAAGGCGCCGATGAGCAACCAGGGAATGCGACGGGAGGCAGGCATTGGAACACTCGAAATCCGTTTACGGGTGAACAGTCTAGGGGCCTGCCTGAGCGAACAGAAGTTACAGAATGGCTTGAAATGAGCGGCACACTTTCGGTGCGTTCGGTTTGAAGCGGGCGCCGCTTGAAGCGAGCGCCGAACACGCCTCAAGCATACTTGACCAGCGCCTCGCGCAGCTTGGCTGCCGGTGTTTTCTGCAACCGGCACAGCAGGCCATGCGAGAGCTGCTGCACACCATGCTGTTCTCGCAACACGCCGGCCAGGTGCTGCATCAGGTTGGCGGCCATTTCGGCATCGGCCATGGCCCGGTGCGCAGTACCGGTGTCCGGCAGCCCCGCCCAGCGGGTCAGGGTGCCCAGCTTGTGGTTCGGCGCTGCCGGCAACAGGCGCCGCGACAACAACAGCGAACAGGCAAATGACTGGCTGCGGCTGCGGCCGATGCGCGCCAGTTCGTAGTCCCAGAACTTCTGGTCGAACGCGGCGTTGTGCGCCAATAGCGGGGTTTCACCCACAAACTCGGCCACCTCGTTCATGACCTTGTCGACCGGCGGCGCACTGCGCAGCATCGCCGTGGTGATGCCGGTCAGCCCGGCGACGAATGCGGGTACCGGCACACCGGCGTTCATCAGGCTCTGGTAGCGCTCGACAATGCGCCCGCCTTCCAGCATGACCACCGCCACTTCGGTGGCGCGGCAGCCGGCACCGGGGGAAATGCCGGTGGTTTCAAAGTCGATGACAGCGATACGTTCCACGAATGACCTCAGTGCTTGAGCAACAACTTACCCTCGATGGGTACATAGCGGCTGGCGGCACGGATCAGTGACAGCGCCGTCAGCCCGGGCACACCATACACCACCGCCTCAGTGCCGTGGCGCTGGATCACCCGCTCCAGCAGCAGGTCGAAATCGCCGTCACCCGAGGCCAGCACCACTTGGTCGACCCGGCTGGCGGCATCGATCACATCCAGGGTAATGCCCACGTCCCAGTCACCCTTGGCCGAGCCGTCGCTGCGCTGGATGAAGGGTTTGAGGCGCACGTCGAAACCAAGGTTGCGCAAGATCTGCTGGAACTGTTGTTGCTTGCTGTCGCCGCGGTCGATGGCATACGCCACGGCCTCGACGATCTGCCCTTCGCGGCAGACATCGGCCCACAGGGCGGTGTAGTTGAAATGGCAACCATGGGCTTGGCGCACGGTGTAGTAGAGGTTCTGCACATCGGCGAACAGCGCGATCTTTTTCACCTGGGAACCTCTTGTCTGGCCTGGAATACCGGGGCCGCTGAGCAGCCCCGGAAATGCCAGCAGTATGCCAGACCTGTCAGACGTAGGAGTCGTCGTCCGAGAAGAACCCACCGTCATCGCTGCTGTAGTCGGTGTCGGCGTAACCACCCTGGTCGCTGCCCCAGCCACCGTTGTCGGCCACTTGCTGCTGCCCGCCCTGGTCATTCCAGCCACCACTGTCACTGGCCGGCGCAGGCTCTTCCTTGATCACCTCGACCACCTCTTCGGGCTGGGAGTTGTGGTTGAACAGGCTGCTGATGCCTTGCGCCAGCAATACACCACCGGCCACACCGGCGGCGGTCTGCATGGCCCCACCGAGGAAGCTGCTGGCACCACTGCGTGCCGGCGCAGCGCCCACGCCAGGCTGCTGTGCCGGCGGTTGCGCGTAAGCCGGTGCCGCCGGCTCACGCCAGCCGCCAGCCGATGCCGCCGCAGGCGCTGGCCGCTGTGGCTGCACCGGCGGCGCTGCAGTGCGCCCGCCCGTACCAAAAATGCTGGACAGGAAACCGCCACCGCCAGCGCTGGGCGCACTGTTGCCGCCCTGGGCCGCCTGGGCGCGGGCCTGTTCCAGCTCGGCCTGCAGTTGCTTGTTCTGCTCGTCGAGGCGCTTGAGCGCCGCTTCCTGCACCAGGATCGCCTGGGCCATGTAGTAAGGTGCCGCCGGCTGCTGGCGCAGGTGCTGCTCGATGCAGGCCTGGGCCTGCGGGTCGCGCGGCTGGCTGGGGTCTTCGGCTTGCTTGAGACGGCCGAACAGGCCGTCGATCAGGGTTTGTTCTTCAGTGTTCATGGGGCGACCTCATGGGTAGCGGGACAACGGACAACCTCAAAGATGGGGCGTTGCGCCGCGCGATTCAATCGCTGCAAGGGTGAAACATTTTTCAGCAAGTGACAGCGCCACGCCTGCTTTGGGCTAAAGTGATGCACCTGTTTTTACTGCCATGCGATATAGCCCGATGAATCCGCTGAGCGTCCTGCGCGACTCCCTGTACTTTTTCCGCCGCCACCTGCCGAACATCATCCAGCTGTGCCTGCCGCTGGTCGTGCTGGAGGCCCTGCTCACCCAACTGCTGTACCGGCAACTGGGCGACCAGGCATCGCCCGCCTACGGCATGCTGATCAGCCTGCTGTGCTATCCGCTGTACAGCGCCGCCCTGATCCTGTACCTGGACACCCGTAGCCAGGGCCAGGACATCGCCAAGCGCGACCTGTTCGCCCGCGCCTTGCAGCTATGGCCGCAACTGGCCCTGCTGATCCTGATCAGCTCGCTGCTGATCATGGCGGGCCTGGCCCTGTTCGTCTTCCCGGGCGTGTGGATCATGATCAACCTGGTGTTCGCCGAGTACCTGCTGGTACTGCGTGGCCGGCCGGTGGTGCAGGCGATGCGCGACAGCGCCAGCATGACCACCGGGCATTTCATGCGCATCATGGTTTGCGTGGTCGCGGTGCTGGCACCGATCTGGCTGATCGACGGGTTACTGCTCATGGCGTTCCCCGAGCCATCGCCGGCCATGGAGCTGGCCATGGACAGCCTCAGCGGCTTCCTGCAGCTGTTCAGCACGGTGGTGCTCTACCGGCTGTTCATGTTGCTGGAAGAAAAAGCCGGCGCCTGAGGGCGCCCTCCCGGTCGCCTGCCAGCGCGCAGGGGCACCGCGCCGCCTTCAGGTGCCCCGCGGCTTCGCCCGGGCCGTGGCCTCTGCCACCAGTGGGTCATCTGGCCAGTAGTGCTTGGGATAGCGCCCTTTGAGGTCTTTTTTCACCTCGGCGTAGGTCGTACGCCAAAAATTGGCCAGGTCCTGGGTGACCTGCACCGGGCGCCGTGCCGGTGACAGCAGGTGCAGCTTGACCTGCTGGCGGCCGTTGGCAATGCGCGGGGTGTCGGCCAGGCCGAACAACTCTTGCAGGCGCACGGCGAGGATCGGCGGATTCTCGCTGTAATCCAGCCGAATGTTCGAGCCAGAGGGCACGGCAAGGTGTGCCGGGGCCTGTTCCTCCAGGCGCTGTGGCAGCGGCCAGGGCAATAGGTTGCGCAGCAGCGATGGCAAGTCCAGGGCCGCGAAATGGCTCAGCCGGGAGACCTTGCCCAGATACGGCTGCAACCAGTCTTCCAGGCTGGCGAGCAAGGCCGCGTCACTGAGGTCGGGCCACTCGCTGTGGCCCTGCCCGGCCAGGTCCAGGTGGCGCAGCAGTGCCACCCGCGCCTGCCACTGGCGCAGTTCCGGCGTCCAGGTCAGCAGGTTCAAGCCTTTGCGGCGGACCAGCCCAAGCAGCGCGCGGGCTTTGGCGTCGTTATCCAGGCCTGGCAGCGGCTCACGGCTGAGCACCAGCTCGCCCACCTTGAGTTGGCGCTCGGCGCGCAATACCTGTTCACGTTCGTCCCAATCGAGCATGTCGACCTGCTCCACCTGCTCGGCCAGCACATCCTCGAACAGGCTGGAATCGAACGCTGCGGCCAGGTAGATACGCTCTTCACGCTGGCCCTGGCGGCTACCCAGGTCGGCGATTACCAGCCACGGGCACTTCATCAGGGCATCGACTTCGGCGAACAGCGCCGCCCGGCCATTGGCCAGGCGGTACTCGGCTCCCCCTTCGCGGCGCTGCTGGGCAACACGGTCGGGGTAGGCCAGTGCCAGCAGTGCACCCAGCCAGCGTGGGTGGCCCGGGTCGGCGACCGCCGCGCTGGCCTTGCCCCGTAGCAGGCCACGGTACTGACGCGACAGTTGCCGGGCACGCTGCACGCCACCCTGGCCGCCCCGTACCGCCTGGCTCTCGCCACTGACCAGCGCCAACCGGCTGTGCAGGTCTGCGCCACCGCCGCGCTGTATATCCCGCTCGCCCAGCAGCGCCGCCACATCGCAGGCCATCTGTGCCAGGCCCAGCGCCTGGCCGCGCAGCAGCAAGTGCGCAATACGTGGATGCGCCGGCAGCTCGGCCATGGCCTGGCCGTGCTCGCTGAGGCTGTCGCGGCGGCCTGGCTTGAACGCGTTCAGCCGCGCCAGCAGGTCCAGGGCCTGAGCGAAGGCGGCCGCGGGGGGTTGGTCAAGCCAGCGCAACTGCTCGGGGGTGACGCCCCAGCGGGCCAGTTGCAGGGCCAGGCCGGCCAGGTCCGCCTGCAGGATCTCGGCAGTGCCGTAGGCAGGAAGCTGGTCATGTTGGGCCTCGGACCACAGGCGGTAGCACACGCCCGGCTCCAGGCGCCCAGCACGGCCGGCGCGCTGGGTGGCACTGGCGCGGGAGATCCGCTGGGTGTCCAGGCGGGTCATGCCACTACCTGGGTCGAAACGCGGCACACGGGCCAGGCCGGCGTCGATCACCACCCGCACGCCCTCGATGGTCAGGCTGGTTTCCGCGATGTTGGTGGCCAGCACCACCTTGCGCTGGCCTGCTGGCGGCGGGTCGATGGCAGCCCGCTGGGCATTGAGGTCCAGCTCGCCATGCAGCGGGCACAGCAGGATCTCGGGGCGCTCGCCCAAGGCCTCTTGCAGATGCTGGTGCACCCGGCGGATCTCGGCCTGACCCGGCAGAAACACCAGCACGCTGCCCGCCTGGTCGGCCAGCGCGTGCAGCACGCTTTCCACGACCCGGGGCTCGATGAATTCCCCCGGCTGGAACGGCCGCCCCCAACGGATATCCACCGGGTGCACGCGGCCCTCGCTGCGCACGACCGGCGCGTCATCCAGCAAGCGTGACAAGCGCTCGCCCTCCAACGTGGCAGACATCAGCAAGATTTTCAGGGGCGGGTCGTCACGCAGCAGTTCACGGCCGTTGAGGCTCAGCGCCAGCGCCAGGTCGGCATCCAGGCTGCGCTCGTGGTATTCGTCGAAAATCAGCAAGCCCACCCCTTCCAATGCCGGGTCGGCTTGCAGGCGACGGGTAAGAATACCTTCGGTGACCACTTCGATACGGGTGCCGGGGCCCACCTTGCTGTCTAGGCGGATGCGGTAGCCCACGGTTTGCCCAACCTGCTCACCCAGCTCACTGGCCAGCCGCTCGGCCGCCGCGCGGGCGGCCAGGCGCCGGGGTTCCAGCATGAGGATGGTCTGCCCGGCCAGCCATGGCTCGTGCAACAACGCGAGTGGCACACGGGTGGTCTTGCCCGCCCCCGGGGGCGCCTCTAGCACCGCTTCGTCGCGGGTTCGCAAGGCTTGGCGCAAAGCGGGCAAGGCCGCATCAATGGGTAATGAAATCATGGTGGTCCTCGAACAGTCTGGCGAGTATAACGGCGAACCCAGCCTGCCCTATCATGGTCTTAGCATCAGGCGCAGGCGCTTCGCTTGCCCTGCTGAATACCCTTTCGGAGATTGTCATGCGCATCCCAACCCGCGCCATCGGTGGCGCACTCGTGGTTACCCTGCTGACCCAACTGACCGCCTGCGGCACCATTTTCTACCCGGACCGTCGCGGCCAGATCGGTGGCAAGATCGACCCGGTGGTTGCCGCCATGGACGCTATCGGCATCCTCTTCTACGTGATCCCCGGGCTGATCGCCTTCGGCATCGACTTCGCCACCGGCGCCATCTACTACCCAGGGGGCCACACCGCCCAGGTCGACCCGGCAAAACTGCAACAGGCGGTCAGCCCGGATGGCAAGGTCGACAACCTGAAGCTGCAGGCCATTCTTGAAACCGAACTGGGCCAGCGCCTGCCGCTTGACGACCCGCGGCTTATCCAGCACCGCGGCAGTGTCGAGCAATTGGCCAGCCTTGGCCTGATGCCAGCAGCCTGAACCACAAGGACCTGACCACGGATGATAACCACCCCGGCTGAACACCAGCGCCTGTTGCGCCTGGCCACCCGCGCCTCGCTGGCAGTGGCCGGCATCCTGGTAGTGAGCAAAGCGCTGGCCTGGTGGCTGAGCGGCTCGGTCAGCCTGCTGGCCGGGCTCACCGACTCGGCACTGGACGCCGTCGCCTCGTTCCTCAACCTGCTGGCCGTGCACTACGCCCTGCGCCCGGCTGATGACGACCACCGCTTCGGGCATGGCAAAGCCGAAGCCCTGGCCGGCATGGCGCAGGCGCTGTTCATCGGCGTCAGTGCCGTATTGATCGGCGTGCAGGCGGTCGAGCGCCTGCATACGCCACAACCCTTGGGTGATACCAGCATCGGTATCGCGGTGATGCTGCTGTCACTGGTGCTGACAGTCGCCCTGTTGGCCTTCCAGTACAAGGTCATCCGCCTGACCGGCTCCACGGCGATCCGCGCCGACTCGCTGCACTACCGTTCGGACCTGCTGCTCAATAGCAGCATCCTGCTGGCGCTGTTACTGGCCCGTTTCGGCTGGCCGCAGCTGGATGCGCTGTTCGGCCTGGGCATTGCCCTCTACATCCTGTGGAGCGCGCTGCAGATCGCGCGCGAGAGTATCGCCATCCTGATGGACAAGGAGCTGCCCGGCGATGTGGGCGAGGAAATGGCCGCGCTGGTGTTGGCCATTCCCGGGGTCAAAGGCGTGCACGACCTGCGTACGCGGCTGTCGGGCAACCAGTGGTTCGTACAACTGCACCTGGATTTGCCCGGGCAGTTGCCGCTGCATGATGCCCATGAGCTGTGCGTGGAAGCCTCGCGGGTGATCCGTCAGCGTTATCCGCAAGCGGATGTGATGGTGCATGCCGACCCGGTCTGAACCTGCGCGTGGGTCAGTTGACGCTGTACCCTCGGCCGCTGAAGCAGGCCCCCAGTGCGCGTTGGTAATTGCTGAGCACATTCGGCGGCGGCGCGTAGGTCGCGGTGGCCGGGTCGAAGCCTGACTGGCTGACCGCCCAGCGGTGGCACTGGTAACGGTCCTGCTCCTGCTGCTCCGGGCCTTGGCCATACATCGGATACGCCACCACGTCATAGCCGCCCGCAACCGGCGGTGGCGGCGCGGGTGGCGGCGCCACTGCCGGCGGGTTGACAACCACATATTCCTGGCTGTCTGCCAGGTACTGGTAGTAGGTATCGGCAACCAGGAAGAACAACGCCCCACCCACCCACACTTCCCGTGCATACGGCGGCAGGTAATTGACCCGCACCCCGTAAGGCGGGGTTACCACGATGTAATTGCCGCCATGCGGGCGGTACCAGTAGCCGCCTGAGTAAAAGTAGTCATGGCCGCGATAGGGCACTTTCCAGTAGCGGTCAGGGAAACGATCGACCGTGTGCCCAGGGCGGTACTGCGGCCCCGGCCCCCAGCCATTGCCATGGCCGTCCGGGCGCCCCTGCCAGTCGCCACCGGGCCTTGGCCCCGGCCCCCCGGCTTGCCAGCGATGCTCATCGCCATGGCGGCGGGGAATATCCTGGTAGTAGCCCTGACGGGGCGGCTGGGTCTGGCGTACTTCGTCGCGGGCGTTCAGCGGCCGACCGGGCCCAGGGTCGCCGGGCCCTTCGGCCAGCGCCCCAAGGCTGATGCCCAACCCCAGCAAACCAACACCTGCCAACTGCCAGATGCGCGACGTCATGGTATTCCTCTCGGTAGGTAAACTGCAGCAGGCAGCCAGTCTACCGTGCTCTTCAGGCCGGCCAATTAAAATTACCGACATGAAAAAAGGGAGGCCGCAGGGCCTCCCTTCAGGAATTGTCGTCCGTGCTCGGCACTTGTGGCACCGGCTCACCTCACAGCGTCTTCTGGAAGCTGTGTAGCCCGGGGGCCTGCGGATCCGGTTGGATGGCTGGCCGCGACCGCCCGCCTAGGGCGCGTCGCCGTGGACTGATGTCCGGGCAGTGATTCTGTTGATAAAGATACCGGACAGCTGGCGGCAGCGGATTGCGAAGATTGCTCATATAAATATTACTTGCGCAATTTTTCACCCTGGAATGATAATTCGCCGCAATCCGAACAGAAAAGGCAAATGCCATGAGCAAACTCGACCGCTATGACCTGAGCATCCTCGCCGAATTGCAGCGCGATGCGCGCATTTCCAACCAGGAACTGGCCGAGCGCATCGGCTTGTCGCCTTCGCCATGCTCGCGTCGGGTCAAGCAGTTGGAGGACGACGGCTACATCTCCCGCCAGGTCGCCCTGCTCGACCGCAAGAAGCTGGGTCTGAGCCTGACCGCCTACGTGCTGATCGGCATGGACCGGCACACGCCGGAGCGCTTCGAGACCTTCGAGGCCGCTATCCGCAACCTGCCACAGGTATTGGAATGCAGCCTGGTCACCGGTATGGATGCCGACTACCAGTTGAAGGTGGTGGTGCCCGACATGGACCACTACCAGAAACTGCTGCTCGGCAGCCTGACCCGCATCGAAGGCGTCACCAGCGTGCGTTCGAGTTTCGTGCTGAACCAGGTGCTGGCCAGCACCGAGCTGCCATTGACCCACCTTCGGTAATTGCCCGCGCCTGCGGGCGTATACTCGAGCGCTCAAACTGCCTGGAGAACACCGATGGATCCCGCCGTATTCGAAGAGTGGATGATGATCATCCTGGTCACCGTGCTGATCGGTTTCATGGGTTTCATCGTCTGGGACCTGGCGAAAAAGTCCAAGGCGGGCAAGTTCGGTACGCTGATCCTGTTCTTCGTGCTGGGGCTGGGGGTGCTGGCCTTTATCATCAAGAGCGTGGTGGTGGGGTTTCTTGAAGGGGTTTAGGCCTTGGGAATGCAGAGGTCGCGACCCAAGGCATGGGTTTGCGCGGTTCTGTAGGAGCGGCCTTGTGTCGCGATGGGCCGCAAAGCGGCCCCCACTAGCGCTGCAATTTTGCCGGAACCTCGCGCCAGCACCCCTGCTCCAACCCGTCCAGCGCCCAGTCACCAATGCGTACCCGCACCAGGCGCAAGGTCGGCAACCCCACCGCTGCCGTCATGCGCCGCACCTGGCGGTTACGCCCTTCACGAATCACCAGCTCCAGCCAGCTGGTCGGCACGCTCTTGCGAAAACGCACCGGCGGGTTGCGCGGCCACAACGCGGGCTCGGCCAGGCGCCGCGCCTCGGCCGGCAAGGTCGGCCCATCGTTCAGCTCCACGCCGTCACGCAAACGCTGCAACTGCTCGTCGCTCGGCTCACCTTCCACCTGCACCCAGTAGGTCTTGGCCAGCTTGTGCTTAGGGTCGGCAATCCGCGCTTGTAGCCCGCCATCGTTGGTCAGCAACAGCAAGCCTTCACTGTCACGGTCCAGCCGCCCGGCCGGGTATACGCCCGGGATATCGATGAAGTCCTTGAGCGTCGCCCGCCCTTCGCCGTCACTGAACTGGGTCAGCACGTCGAACGGTTTGTTGAACAGGATCAGGCGGGGCTCGGCCGGCGGCGCTTTGGCCTGGCGACGCGGGCCGGCGGCAGGCCGCGCCTGGGGGCGGCGCGGCTTGTTACGGGGTGGCAGTGACATGGATCCTCAGCGGAACGGCGGCTCATCGAAGCTGCGCAGTTTACGCGAGTGCAACGAGTTGAGCTCGGTGCGCAGCAGGTCGAGGGCAGCAATGCCGATCTTCAGGTGCTGGCTGACCGCCCGGTTATAGAAGGCGTTGGCCGAACCTGGCAGCTTGATCTCGCTGTGCAGCGGTTTGTCGGACACGCACAGCAAGGTGCCGTACGGTACCCGCAAGCGGTAGCCCTGGGCGGCAATGGTGCCGCTTTCCATATCTACCGCCACGGCACGTGAGAGGTTGATCAGCGGCCGCTCCTGGGCCCAGCGCAGCTCCCAGTTACGGTCATCGTAGGTCAGCACGGTGCCGGTGCGCAGGCGTTTCTTCAACTGTTCGCCACGTTCACCGGTCACTTGCGCAGCCGCTTCCTGCAGCGCCAACTGCACTTCGGCCAGCGCCGGGATCGGAATGTTCGGCGGTACCACGCGGTCGAGAATGCCGTCGCGGCGCATGTAGGCGTGTGCCAGAACATAGTCGCCAATGGTCTGCGACTGGCGCAAGCCGCCGCAGTGGCCAATCATCAACCAGCAATGCGGGCGCAGCACCGCCAGATGGTCGGTGATGTTCTTCGCATTCGACGGGCCGACGCCGATGTTGACCAGGGTGATGCCGTCACCGTCGGCGGCGATCAGGTGGTAGGCCGGCATCTGGTAACGGTGCCAGACCACGCTGGAAACCAGCGCCTGGGCTTCGCCATGGTCCATGCCCTTTTCGATGGCCACGTTGCCCGGCAGCACCATGCGCACGAAACGCGGGTCGTCACGCAACTGCTCCAAGCCATGGCTGATGAACTGGTCGACATAGCGGTGGTAGTTGGTCAGCAGGATCCACGGCTGCATGTGGCGCCAGTCGCTGCCGGTGTAATGCACCAGGCGGCGCAGCGAGAAGTCGACGCGTGCGGCATCGAACAGTGCCAGCGGCAACACGTCGGCATGATCCCAGTCGTACAGGCCGTCGGCGATATTGTCGGTGGCGGCCGACAGGTCGGTGCTGGGGAACACCCGCGCCAACTGCGCGGCGGTGATGCCGCTGCCGGCCAGTTCGTCACCCTGGTCGACCACATAGGGGTAAGGAATGTTCTGTTCGCTGACGCCCACTTCGACGGTAACGGTGTAGTCGTGCATCAGCGGGCGCAGTTGCTCCAGCAGATAACCACGGAACGCCGCGGGCTGGGTGACAGTGACGCTGTAGGTGCCGGCCACCTGCACCTTGGCGTAGGCACGCGTGGTAGCGGCGACTTCGCCATGGCTGTAGTAGGTCAGGCGCAGGGCCGGGTAGCGGAACAGGTCGCGCTGCTCGGCGTCGGGTTCGGTGCGGTCTTTCAGGTAACGCTTGAGCGCAAGGCTTAGGGCACCGGTGGCTTGTTCATGCAGGGCCGCCAGACGATCGACGGCCTGTTCGGGGGTATCAACGACTACAAAAGCGTGGCTCACACTGTGCTTCCTGTCTGGACATGCATGTGAACCATCTTGCCTGCCTTCTTGGCTAAATACATCCCCATTGATCGGTGCTGGATTCTTCGCGGGCGCGCCCGCTCCCACAGGTACGGCACCGCCCGGGACATCCATGAAGATCTTGTGGGAGCGGGCATGCCCGCGAAGAAGCCGAATCAATTCGCCCAGGCTGGCGTCGCCCGCGCCACCAATGCCTGCACATCCACACCGCGCGGCAACGCCCCATACACCCGGCCGCCACCCGCCAACCGGCTGCCAATGAACGCATCACTCACCAACGCATTGCCCGCCTCCAGCAACAGCTTGGCCTGCAACGCCAAGGCAATATCCTCGGTCAACTGCCGCGCGCGGTACTGCATGTCGCCAGTATCGGCAAACGCCCCCTTGAGGTTGCCGATATGCGCCGCCAAACGTGGGTCACCATGCCCATCGCCCAGCTCGGCGAACAAGGCATCGAGCACCCCCGGTTCCTTGGACAAGGCCCGCAGCACATCCAGGCACTGCACATTGCCCGAGCCTTCCCACGTCGAGTTCACCGGTGCTTCGCGGTACAGCCGGGGCAGGATGCTGTCTTCCACATAACCGGCCCCGCCCAGGCATTCGGCGGCTTCGTTGATCATGGCCGGCGCACGCTTGCAGATCCAGTACTTGCCCACTGCCGTCACCAGGCGGGCGAAGTGCGCCTGCTGCGGGTCTTCGAGCTGCTCCAGCGCCTGCCCCATGCGCAGGCTGAGGGCGAGCGCAGCCTCGCTCTCCAAGGCAAGGTCGGCAAGCACGTTCTGCATCAGCGGCTGCTCATTCAACACGCGCCCACCGACCTTGCGGTACGCGCAGTGGTGGGTAGCCTGGGTCAGCGCCTGGCGCATCAGCGCACTGGAGCCGACCATGCAATCGAAGCGGGTCATGGCGACCATTTCGATAATGGTCGGCACACCGCGCCCTTCTTCGCCGATCATCCACGCCAACGCCCCGCGAAACTCCACCTCGCTGGAGGCGTTCGAGCTGTTGCCGAGCTTGTTCTTCAGGCGCTGGATATAGAACTGGTTGCGGCTGTCATCCGGGCGGTGGCGCGGCAGCAGGAAACAACTCAGCCCCTTTTCGGTTTGTGCCAGGGTAAGGAAGGCATCGCACATCGGCGCCGAACAGAACCACTTGTGGCCGACCAGCTCGTAGGCCTGACCCGGGCCCGGCGCCCCGACCGAGTAGGCCCGGGTGGTGTTGGCCCGCACATCGGTGCCGCCCTGTTTTTCGGTCATCGCCATTCCCAGGGTGACCCCGGCCTTGTGCCGGTCGCCGACATTGCGCGGGTCATACTCGCAGGCGAGGATCTTCGGCAGCCAATACTCGGCCAGCTCGGGTTGCAAGCGCAGGGCTGGCACGGCGGCAAAAGTCATGGTCAACGGGCAGCCGCTGCCGGCTTCGGCCTGGCTGTGCAGGTAGGTCATCGAAGCCCTTGCCACATGTGCGCCGGGGCGGGGTTCGGCCCATGGCAGCGACGGCAGGCCATGTTCGACGGCGGTGCGCATCAGTTCGTGATAGGCCGGATGGAACTCGACCAGGTCGATGCGATGGCCGTAGCGGTCGTGGCTGCTGAATTCGGGTTTGTGGGCGTTGGCCAGAAAGCCAGCCTGCATCAGCGGCCCCCCGGCCAGGGCGCCGTAGGCATCGATCCGCGACTCGGCCCAGCCCGCGCCGAAACGCCGCGACCACTCCTGGAGTGGCAGGTCGAGGCGGTAAAGGTTGGCACCGTCAAGGGACGGTGGCTGGTTGGTGACTTCGTGGGTTTCAGCGTACTGGTGCAGGTTCATCGGGGGCTCCTGGATCCGGGTAGGCTTGAAAAACCCAGTGAAGCACTGCCTGCGGGGTTGGCAAAGTGGCATTCGTGACTAAAGGTGTGGGGGTGGGGGCATGGGTTGCAGATGCATGTCTTGAGCCTGCATCTGGGCTGGCAGGTGTTCGCCATAAGATCTGCGGCGCGGGTGAGGTCGAGCGCCGAAGCGTTCGCCTCGACACATTCAGCGCCTGCGAGATCGAGCGCCGCCCCCCCTCAAACCGAACGACGCTTCTGCAAGATACCCACCGGCACCTGCCCCTGCGAAACCGCCATATTCAAACTCAACTCAAACCGGCTCCCCAACCCGCGCGTCGACTCATGCGCCAACCGCGCACCCAGCAACTCGCCCATCTGCCGGCAGATCGACAGCCCGATCCCCAACCCGCCATAGCGGCGGGTCATCGAGCCATCTACCTGGAAGAACCGCTGATACAACGTCGCCTGGTCCAGGTCATCGAAGCCGATACCGCTGTCGCTGACAGTGAAGGTCAGCGCCATGTCATCCGGCCCCACCCGGCGCCCGCGCACCTGGATCACCACGCCGCCCTGATGGGTGAACTTCAACCCGTTATCCACCAGGCACCCCAGGCAACGCGCCAGCTTGGGCCCGTCACCCAGTAACCCATCCGGCAAATCGGCCGGGATATCCAGGCTCAGGTACAGGCCCTTGGCCAATGCCTGGCCGGCATAACCGGCGCGCAGGCTCTGCAACAAAGTACGCAGGCTGAACGGCGCCGGCTGCACCCGCAGGCGCCCCGCTTGCAGCTCGGACAGCGTAAGGATGGCATCGACCATGTCCATCATGCCCTGCGCCGAACCGACCGCTGTACGGTGGTACTGGGCCATCTCGCCTTCCATCGGCAAGGTATGCATCAACTCCAGCGAGCCAATCACCCCGTTCATCGGCGTGCGCAGTTCATGGGTCACACTGGCCAGAAATTCGTCCTTCAACCGGTTGCTCCTGGCCAACTGCAGATTCAGTTGTTCCAGCGTACGGCCGGTTTCACGCAAGGCCTGCGCCTGCTGCTCGCGCAGGATGTTGATGCGGTCGGCCAGCGCCAGCGACAGCAGCGCCACCTCCAATGCCGAACCCAGCTGGCTGGCATACATGGTGATGAACAGGTTCGGCAGGTAGCCCAGCACCATCAGGGTATTGACTAGGCCACCAAGCAGAAACGCCGTCCACGCAATGATGAACCAACGCGCCAGGCGCAACCCCCGCCACCAGGCATACAGCCCGGCGCTGAACACGCTGACGGTGAACAGCAGCGCCAGCAGGGTGGCCACGCGCAGGGCCACCCCGTAGGCCATGCTCACGGCCAGCACCATGACCACCACGCCCCCCAGCATCAACAGTTGCAACAGCCGATCGAAGCCCCGGCTGATACTGCCAAGCTGCAGGAAGTGGCGGGCGAACTGGCAGGCGAACAGCGCGGCAGCACCGATGCTCAGCGGTGTCGCGGCATTCGCCCACCATGGGCTGTCCGGCCAGAAGTAGGCTACACCGGCGCCATTCACCGACACTTGGTATAGGCCGAACGAGGCGATATAGAGGATGTAGTAGAGGTAGCTGACGTCGCGCACGCTGAGGTAGATGAACAGGTTGTACACCAGCATCACCAGCAGCACGCCATAAATCATGCCCAGCACATACAGGCGGGTCGGTTGCGCCTCGATGTAGGCCTCGGGGGCCCATAGCGCCAGCGGCGCCTGCACCGAGCCCTGGCTATGCAGCCGCAGGTAAGCGGTAGTCACCTGGCCAGGCGGCAGCGGCAGCTCGAACAGATAATTGCTCTGGCGCACCTGCCGGCTGTCGTAGGGCAAGGCATCGCCGGTGCGCTGGGCCAGGCGGTAGCCGCCATTGCCATCGGCCAGGTACAGCTCCAGATGATCCAGGGGCGGGTAGGCCAGTTCCAGCAGCCACTGCCGGGGCGCAGCACCGGGCGCCGCAACCGGGCGCAACTCGACCTTGAGCCAGAAAACCGAAGTGGAATAACCGGCGTTCAGCACCTCATCTGGGTGGGGGCGGAAGTATCTGGCGAAGTCCGGGGCGCTGACTTGGGCGATGCTGCTACTGCCATCCGGGTCCTCATAAACCTGCATGACCTTGCCCAGCGGCAGGTGCCGGGTAGCCTCGTCGAAATCGACTGCGCCGGCCAGCACGGGCAGCATCCCCAGAAGCACAATCAGCAAATAGCGCATACAGCCCCAGCCTGGTCTGTGCAGTCGCGTCGCGGTTGCCTCCCATCCGTTTGAGACGACGTGATCCAGCAGAGTCCATTTGTCGAGTTATCCAAGCACTCTAGCATAGCTGTAACCGCTGGCAATCGGCCATGCCAAAACGCGAACAAAGGCTTCTAAATCAATAGCTTGATGGAAGATGCAAGCCATAAGCTGACCATTCGATCAGTAAATCCGGTTTGTCGGACGATTCTCCCAAACAGGTTTGGTGGTAAGCTCGCCGACCATGAATACCTACAGCTCCCGCCCCGTTGTCCTCTGTCTCTCCGGCCACGACCCAAGTGGCGGCGCCGGCCTGCAGGCAGATATCGAAGCCCTGCTCGCCCAAGGCTGTCACGCTGCACCCGCCGTGACTGCCCTGACCGTGCAGGATACCGTCAATGTTTCCGACTTCCGGGTACTCGACCGCGAGTGGGTGCTGGCCCAGGCTAACGCCGTACTGGCCGACTCCACGGTTGCCGCGGTCAAGCTGGGCATGCTTGGCTCGATCGACATGGTCGACACCGTGGCCGAGCTGCTGGCCGCCCACCCGCACCTGCCGCTGGTCTGCGACCCGGTGCTGCGCGCCGGCGGCGGCGGCCGCCTGGGCAAGGATGAAGTAGGCTATGCCCTGCGCGAACGCCTGCTGCCGCTGGCGACCATCGCCACGCCGAACCTGCCTGAAGCACGCATTCTCGCCGAACTGCCCGAGGGCAGCGCCGATGCGTGTGCCGAGAAGCTCTTGCCGTTCTGCAAGCACCTGCTGATTACCGGCGGGCACGGCGACGAAGACGAAATCCACAACCGCCTGTACACCCAGAACGGCCAGCAATACACCTGGACCTGCCAGCGCCTGCCAGGCAGCTACCATGGCTCGGGCTGCACCCTGGCCAGCGCCCTGGCCGGCCGCCTGGCCCTGGGCGAGCAGCTGGAAAGTGCCGTACGCAGCGCCCTCGACTACACCTGGCGCACCCTGCGTGACGCCGAGCAGCTGGGCAAAGGCCAGTACGTGCCGCGCCGCCTGCCCCTGGACTTCTGCGCTTGAAACGAGGCTTTCCATGAAGCTACGTGGCCTGTATGCCATTACCGACAGTCAACTGCTTGCCAGCCGTTTCCTGTCTTATGTCGAAGCGGCGCTGGAAGGCGGCGTGTGCCTGCTGCAATACCGCGACAAAAGCGACGACGCAGCGCGCCGGCTGCGTGAAGCCGAAGCGCTGATGAAGCTGTGCGAGCGCTATGGCACGCGGCTGCTGATCAACGACGACGCCGAACTGGCCGCGCGCCTGGGCGTCGGCGTGCACCTGGGCCAGACCGACGGCCCGCTGACCCCGGCCCGGGCCCTGCTCGGCCGCCAGGCGATCATCGGTTCCACCTGCCACGCCAGCCTCGCGCTGGCCGCCCAGGCCGCCGAGGAAGGTGCCAGCTACGTGGCCTTCGGCCGCTTCTTCAACTCCGTGACCAAGCCCGGCGCGCCTGCCGCCAGTACCGACCTGCTGGAGCAGGCTCGCGCCCAGGTAAAGCTGCCGATCGCGGTGATCGGCGGCATTACCCTCGACAACGCCGCCCCGCTGGTCGACCATGGCGCCGACCTGCTGGCGGTGATCCACGGCCTGTTCGGTGCCGACAGCGCGCAGGAAGTTACCCGCCGCGCCCGCGCCTTCAACGCCTTGTTCGCATCCTGATTCGAGAGATTCCCATGTCCCGTTCCGAAGCCCTGTTCGCCCAAGCCCAGAAGCACATCCCCGGCGGCGTCAACTCGCCGGTCCGCGCTTTCAAAAGCGTTGGCGGTACGCCGCTGTTCTTCAAGCATGCCGAGGGCGCCTACGTCGTTGACGAGGACGACAAGCGCTATGTCGATTACGTCGGCTCCTGGGGCCCGATGATCCTCGGCCACGGCCACCCCGAGGTGCTGGAGTCGGTGCGCAGGCAGCTGCAGCACGGGCTGTCCTACGGTGCGCCAACGGCCATGGAAACCGAAATGGCCGACCTGGTCTGCTCGATCGTGCCGTCGATGGAAATGGTGCGCATGGTCAGCTCGGGCACCGAAGCCACCATGAGCGCCATCCGCCTGGCCCGTGGCTACACCGGCCGCGATGCCATCATCAAGTTCGAAGGCTGCTACCACGGCCACTCGGACAGCCTGCTGGTAAAAGCCGGCTCCGGCCTGCTGACCCAGGGCGTCCCCAGCTCGGCGGGCGTGCCAGCCGACTTCGCCAAGCACACCCTGACCCTGCCGTTCAACGACATCGCTGCCGTCGAGAAGACCCTGGCCGAAGTTGGCCAGACCGTGGCCTGCATCATTGTCGAGCCAGTGGCCGGCAACATGAACTGCGTGCCACCGGCCCCGGGCTTCCTCGAAGGGCTGCGCGAGCAGTGCGACAAGCATGGCGTGGTGCTGATCTTCGACGAAGTGATGACTGGCTTCCGCGTTTCCCTGGGTGGCGCCCAGGGCCATTACGGCATCACCCCGGACCTGTCCACCTTCGGCAAGATCGTCGGCGGCGGCATGCCGGTCGGCTGCTTCGGCGGCAAGCGTGAAATCATGGGCTGCATCGCCCCGCTGGGCCCGGTCTACCAGGCCGGCACCCTGTCGGGTAACCCGCTGGCCATGGCCGCCGGCCTGACCACCCTGAAGCTGATCAGCCGCCCCGGCTTCCACGCCGAGCTGACCGACTACACCAGCCGCATGCTCGACGGCCTGCAACAGCGCGCCGATGCCGCCGGGGTGCCGTTCGTCACCACCCAGGCCGGTGCCATGTTCGGCCTGTACTTCAGCGGTGCCGACGATATCGTCACCTTCGATGACGTGAAGGCCAGCGATGCCGAGCGCTTCAAGCGCTTCTTCCACCTGATGCTCGACGGTGGCGTGTACCTGGCACCGAGCGCGTTCGAGGCAGGCTTCACCTCCATCGCCCATGGCGACAAGGAGTTGCAGATCACCCTGGATGCGGCTGAAAAGGCGTTTGCTGCCCTGAAGTGATGCTTTGCCTGTACCGGGATCTTCGCGGGCTCACCCGCAAAGAGGCCGGTACAGGCAACAATTATTCATGCACAATCAGCTGACTTCCCCAACCAAGCAGAAATTCGAGTAAAACTTTGTAAGGTTGGCGCTGCTTATCCCATAATGTGCCACCAGAGACATTGGCCGCAGCTTTGCAGAGGTAAGTCGATCCCCATGAACCGCACCGGCCGCGCCCTGACCCTGGGCTGCCTGTTGCTTCTTCAGCCCCTGCTGGCCCTGGCGGAGGGCGGTAACTCGTTGCTCATTCCGGCAACGGGGCGCTGCACCTTGAACGTTCAGCCTGAAGACCTGGCAAACGCCCTCAAGGCCTGCGAGCAGACCGCCAGCGCGGGGGACGCCCAGGCGCAGTTCGAACTGGGCGAGTACTACTACACGCAAACTCCCAAGAACCTGAACAAAGCCCTGGACTGGTTCCAGAAAGCCTCGCTGCAAGGCCAGGCCGATGCCCAGTATCGCCTGGGGGCCATGTTCTTCCATGGCGAAGGGGTCAAGGCCAACAATGTGCAGGCGTACATCCTGTTGAAAATGGCCGCGGTCAACGGTGCCGAAGACGCGCTGGACATGGCCGACGAAGTCACCGAGCAAATGCCTCGCGACGACCTGGAGCATGCCACCCAGGTGCTCGGCCAGATTTTCCGCAAATACCTGCTGGAACTGCAGAACGCCGAAGGGCGCACGCCGTTCTCGCCGTTGCCCTGACCGCCAGTACGCCAGCATGGGTACACGCGCCTTGTGCAGGGCGAACATACCCTTGATCGTTTCAGTGCTTTCGCCACTGCCATTCAAGGGTTATTCTTGAGTTCAACTCCATTGCCGTCGAGCGGCTAAAAACGACCTTGAACGCACCCATAGAACCCCATCGTTTCATCCTCGAACCATTCGAGGCCAACCGTTTCGCCAACTTGTGCGGCCAGTTCGACGAGCACCTGCGCCTGATCGAACAGCGCCTGGCCATCGAAATCCGCAACCGTGGCAATCAGTTCGAACTGATCGGCGAACCCAAGACAACCTCTGCGGCCGAACAGCTGCTGCGCCGTCTCTACCGTGAGACCAAGGCCACTGACCTGTCGCCGGAAACCGTGCACCTGTACCTGCAGGAGTCGGCCGTCGAGCACATCGACAACCCGGCCGTCAACGAAGTCAGCGTGTCGCTGCGCACCCGCAAGGGCAATATTCGCCCGCGCGGTCTGAACCAGCAGCGCTACGTCAAGGAAATCCTCGCCAACGACATCAACTTCGGCATCGGCCCGGCCGGTACCGGCAAGACGTACCTGGCAGTGGCCTGCGCCGTGGATGCACTGGAGCGCGAGCAGGTGCGCCGTATCCTGCTGGTACGCCCGGCGGTCGAGGCAGGCGAAAAGCTTGGCTTCCTGCCTGGCGACCTGGCGCAGAAGATCGACCCGTACCTGCGCCCGCTGTATGACGCCTTGTACGAAATGCTCGGCTTCGAGCACGTGGCCAAGCTGATCGAGCGCCAGGTCATCGAGATCGCCCCGCTGGCGTACATGCGCGGCCGCACCCTGAACAACAGCTTCATCATCCTCGACGAAAGCCAGAACACCACGCTCGAGCAGATGAAAATGTTCCTGACCCGCATCGGCTTCGGCTCTACCGCGGTGATCACCGGCGACATCACCCAGGTCGACCTGCCCCGTGGCACCAAGTCGGGCCTGGCACACGTCATCGAAGTATTGCGGGACGTGCCGGGTATCAGTTTCACCCACTTCCAGCCCAAAGACGTGGTTCGACATCCACTGGTGCAGCGTATCGTCGAAGCCTATGACCGCTTCGATGCCCGCCAGGCCAAGCCTGAGGCACCCGGCAAAGATGCTTGAACTCGACATTCAACGGGCCACCGATACCGCTGCCCCGGGCGACGATGACTTCCGCCGTTGGTGTGAGCTGGCCTTGCGCCAGCGCAGCGCCGACTCGGAAATGACCATTCGCCTGGTCGACGAAGCCGAAGGCCGTGAGCTGAACCACACCTACCGGCACAAGGACTACGCGACCAACGTGCTGTCGTTCCCTGCCGATGTACCCGATGACCTGCTCGATATCCCGCTACTGGGCGACCTGGTCATCTGCGTGGCGGTGGTGGAGCGCGAAGCGGCCGAACAAGGCAAGGCGCTGAACGCGCATTGGGCCCACCTGGTCATCCACGGCTGCCTGCACCTGCTTGGCTACGACCACATCGACGATGAGGAAGCCGAGGAGATGGAAGGCCTGGAACGAGAATTGCTGGCAGAACTGGGTCACCCCGACCCCTATGCCGATGATGAAACCGACACCCTCACACACTGATACACGAAGGATCACGAGAACCGCCATGAGCGAAGATCGATCGAGCAACGGGCAGAAGTCCTGGCTGGGTAAACTGACCCAGGCTTTTGCCCATGAGCCGAAAAACCGCCAGGAGCTGCTGGAGCTGCTGCGCGAAGCCCATCAGAACAAACTGCTGGACAGCGAGGCGCTGACCATTGTCGAAGGCGCCATCCAGGTCGCCGACCTGCAGGTGCGCGACATCATGGTTCCGCGCTCGCAGATGATCAGCATCAAGGCCAGCCAGTCGCCGCGCGAATTCCTGCCGGCGGTGATCGACGCCGCGCACTCGCGCTACCCGGTGATCGGCGAAAGCCATGACGATGTGCTCGGGATCCTGCTCGCCAAGGACCTGCTGCCGCTCATCCTCAAAGAGAACGGCGACAGCTTCAATATCAAGGACCTGCTGCGCCCGGCCACCTTCGTGCCCGAGTCCAAGCGCCTGAACGTGCTGTTGCGCGAGTTCCGTGCCAACCACAACCACATGGCCGTGGTCATCGACGAATATGGCGGCGTGGCCGGCCTGGTCACCATCGAGGATGTGCTGGAGCAGATCGTTGGCGATATCGAGGACGAGCACGATGTCGAGGAAGACAGCTACATCAAGCCGCTGCCCAGCGGTGACTTCCTGGTCAAGGCGCTGACCCCGATCGAAAACTTCAACGAGTTCTTCGACAGCGAGTTCTCCGATGACGAGTTCGACACCGTCGGCGGCCTGGTGATGAGTGCCTTTGGCCACCTGCCCAAGCGTAACGAAACCACCGAGATCGGCGCCTACAAGTTCCGTATTCTCAACGCCGACAGCCGGCGGATACATTTGCTGCGCCTGACCCCGATCAACCGTTAAGGACAAACATGCGTTGGATCACCCGCCCCGGCTGGCCCGGTAACCTGCTGGCCCTGGCGGCCGGCGCATCCACCCTCCTGGCCCTGGCACCGTTCGATATCTGGCCGCTGGCCTTGCTATCGATTGCCCTGCTCTACCTGGGCCTGCGCGAGCTCAGCCCGCGCCAGGCCATGTGGCGTGGCTGGTGGTTCGGGTTTGGGTTGTACGGCGCGGGCACCTGGTGGATCTACGTCAGCATGACCACCTACGGCGGCGCCTCGCCGTTGCTGGCGATCGTGCTGTTGTTGGCATTTTTTGCCGCCCTGGCGTGGTTCTTCGCCCTGCCCACCTGGTTGTGGGCGCGCTGGTTGCGGCGCAACGAAGCGCCGCTGGCCGACGCCTTGTGTTTCGCCGCCCTGTGGCTGCTGCAGGAAGCTTTCCGCGGCTGGTTCCTGACCGGTTTTCCCTGGCTCTACGCCGGTTACAGCCAGCTCGACGGGCCGTTGGCAGGCCTTGCCCCGCTGGGTGGCGTATGGCTGGTTTCCTTCGCCCTGGCCCTCACTGCCGCCCTGCTGTGCAACTTGCACCGCCTGCGCGCGCGCCCTTCGTTCCTGGCCATTGCCGCGGTGCTGTTGCTGGCGCCCTGGGCCCTGGGCCTGGCACTCAAAGGCCATGCCTGGACCAAGCCGGCTGGCGACCCGCTGAAAGTGGCGGCCATACAGGGCAACGTCGAACAGGACCTGAAATGGGACCCGGCGCACATCGATGCACAACTGGCGCTGTACCGTGACCTGAGCTTCAGTTCCAAGCCAGTGGACCTGCTGGTGTGGCCCGAAACCGCGGTACCGGTGCTCAAGGACCAGGCCCAGGGCTACATCGATGTGATGGGCCGCTTTGCCGCCGAGCGGCATTCGGCGCTGATCACCGGCGTACCGGTACGCGAAGAGGTGCATCACCAGCGCCGCTACTACAACGGTATCACGGTGGCCGGCGAAGGCGATGGCACCTACCTCAAGCAGAAACTGGTGCCGTTTGGCGAGTATGTGCCGCTGCAGGACATGCTGCGTGGCGCCATCGAGTTCTTCAACCTGCCCATGTCGGACTTTGCCCGCGGCCCGGAAGACCAGCCACTGCTGCAGGCCAAGGGTTACCAGATTGCCCCGTACATCTGCTACGAAGTGGTCTACCCGGAATTCGCAGCAGGGCTGGCGGCGCGTAGCGACCTGCTGCTGACCATCAGCAACGACACCTGGTTCGGCACCTCGATCGGCCCGCTGCAGCACCTGCAGATGGCGCAGATGCGTGCGTTGGAAGCCGGCCGCTGGATGATCCGCGCCACCAACAATGGTGTGACCGCGCTGATCGACCCGTTCGGCCGTATCACCACGCAGGTACCACAATTCCAGCAGGCGGTAATGTATGGCGAAGTGGTGCCGATGCAGCAGCTCACGCCTTACCTGCAATGGCGTTCGTGGCCGCTGGCGATTGTCTGCGTGCTGCTGCTGGGCTGGGCATTGCTGGCCGGGCGCATAGCCAAGACCGTCTAACTGGCATTACGCGGTCCCTGTAGGAGCGGCCTTGCGTCGCGATGGGCTGCAAAGCAGCCCCGGCAATCTTGAGATAGAGCTGAGATCCGGGGCTGCTGCGCAGCCCATCGCGACACAAGGCCGCTCCTACAAGGAACCGCGCAAACCTGAATTCAATAGAACACCCGGTACCCCACCAGCCCCACCACCTCATTAAGCAACTGCCCGCTCTGCCACATCGCCCGGCTTTCCGGCAGCAACCCGCCGAACGGCCGCGCATGCTCGCGCCCAAGGAACCCCACCGGCGCCGGCACCACCTCGAACCCCGCCTGTTCAAAGCTCCAGCGCGAGCGCTGCATGTGCCAGGCCTGGGTGACCACCACCACACGGCGAATCCCCAGCGGCTGCAGCACCTTGGCCGACAGCTGGGCGTTCTCCCAGGTCGTGCGGCTGGCCTCTTCGCGCCACCTCACCTCGACCGCGAAATCCTCACGCAGGCGATCGGCCATCAACTGCGCCTCGCTCGGCGGCGTGCCGTAGTGCAGCCCGCCACTGGTCAGCACCGGCAAACCCGAAGCCTTGGCCAGCCGCGCGGCAAAGCGCATGCGCTCCAGCGCCGTGGCGGTAGGCTGGTCACCACCGCCCCACGCGGGGTCACCCCGTTCGCGCCCCGCGCCCAGTACCACAATGGCATCTGCCCGGCTGGCCAGCCTCGCCCAGTCGCTGACGGCCAGTGGCGGCTCGGTCTCCAGCCCCCGGGCCGTTTCCTGCACCACCAGCGGCAAGCTCATCAGCCACAAGCCACCCAGCCCCACGCCAAAACACAGCGCCGCCAGCCGTGGCCGGCGCGCACGCCACCACCATGCGGCAAGCAGCAACAGGAACAAGATGCCCGGCGGCATCAGCCATTGTTTGATGAAAAATCGTATGGGCATCGGCCACACCTCCTTGGCAGGCGTGCAGCCTAAAAGGATCGGCACCGGTCAACAAGGTAGGGCCAGTGCCGATCGCAAGCTGTATGAATGATGAATGACCGTGGCGCGATGGCCTGCGCCGGGCGCCCTGAACGACTAGCGCTGGCGCAGCGTTCTGGAACTGGCCGCAGTGGCAGCGCGCTTCTGGTCCTTGAGCCAGATAATCTTGGCTGATGCCGGCTCCGCTTGTGGGTAACTGCCGACAGCAGCATTACGGCGCCCCGGAAGGGCTTCCAGGTAGGCCTTGATCACTTCGAACTCTGCGTGGCTGAGGCCACGCAACTCCAGCTCGGCTGGCATCTCGTCGCGCAATCGCACAGAGGTCCTGGCGCTTTCGAGTGCCAGGCCAAGCCGGTCGATCAGGCGCTCGTAAAGCTCCGGTCTGATTGCGGGTAGCTGCGTCTCTCCCATCCGTTCACCTCATTGAAGATAAGAATATCTCCCCCCACACCAGAGCTTAGCGTCGTTGCGAAAAGCAGCCGGGTGCAGCGACCAGCGGCCATTCGCAACGAAGGTTTCCCACGATACGCAGCGCTGCTGTATGCTACGGCGTTCACTCTAAATGACACCGGAGTGCCGGACGCAGCGAGGTTCCGCTGCCTGGAACAAGGTCTCTTCCCTCTCAGCAAAAAGTAGCCATGCACGAACAATACACGCCCCGTGATATCGAAGCCGCCGCCCAGAACTTCTGGGACGAGCAACAATCGTTCGCTGTTACCGAACAGCCAGGCAAGGACACCTACTACTGCCTGTCGATGTTCCCGTACCCGAGCGGCAAGCTACACATGGGCCACGTGCGCAACTACACCATCGGTGACGTGATTGCCCGCTACCAGCGCATGCTGGGCAAGAACGTGCTGCAGCCGATGGGCTGGGACGCTTTCGGCATGCCCGCGGAAAACGCGGCGATGAAGAACAACGTCGCCCCGGCCAAGTGGACGTACGAAAACATCGAGTACATGAAGACCCAGCTAAAGAGCCTGGGCCTGGCCATCGACTGGGCACGTGAAGTGACCACCTGCAAGCCTGACTACTACCGTTGGGAGCAGTGGCTGTTCACCCGCCTGTTCGAGAAAGGCATCATCTACCGCAAGAACGGTACCGTGAACTGGGACCCGGCAGACCAGACCGTACTGGCCAACGAGCAGGTCATCGACGGCCGCGGCTGGCGTTCCGGCGCGCTGATCGAAAAGCGCGAAATCCCGATGTACTACTTCCGCATCACCGACTACGCCGACGAGCTGCTGGAAAGCCTCGACGAACTGCCGGGCTGGCCTGAGCAGGTCAAGACCATGCAGCGCAACTGGATCGGCAAGTCACGCGGCATGGAAGTCCAGTTCCCCTACGACCAGGCCAGCATCGGCCACGCCGGCACGCTCAAGGTCTTCACCACCCGCCCCGACACGCTGATGGGTGCCACCTACGTCGCCGTCGCCGCCGAGCACCCGCTGGCCACCCAGGCTGCCCAGGGCAACCCGGCGCTGCAGGCGTTCATCGAAGAATGCAAGGCCGGCAGCGTTGCCGAAGCCGACATGGCCACCCAGGAGAAGAAGGGCATGGCCACTTCCCTGCTGGTGGAGCACCCGCTGACGGGCGAGAGGCTACCGGTCTGGGTCGCCAACTACGTGCTCATGCACTATGGCGATGGCGCGGTAATGGCGGTGCCGGCTCACGACGAGCGCGACTTCGAGTTCGCCCACAAGTACAACCTGCCGGTCAAGGCCGTAGTACGCACCAGCGCCGGCGATGAAGTCGGCAACGAGTGGCAGGACGCCTATGGCGAGCACGGGCAACTGATCAACTCCGCCGAGTTCGACGGCCTGGACTTTGCCGGCGCCTTCGACGCCATCGAAGCAGCCCTGATCCGCAAGGACCTGGGCAAATCGCGCACCCAGTTCCGCCTGCGCGACTGGGGTATCAGCCGCCAGCGCTACTGGGGTTGCCCGATCCCGATCATCCACTGCCCGTCCTGCGGCGACGTGCCCGTGCCAGAAGACCAGTTGCCGGTGACCCTGCCGGAGAACGTGGTGCCCGATGGTGCCGGCTCGCCACTGGCGCGCATGCCAGAATTCTACGAGTGCAGCTGCCCGAAATGCGGCGCTGCGGCCAAGCGCGAAACCGACACCATGGACACCTTCGTCGAGTCGTCCTGGTACTTCGCCCGCTACGCCTCGCCGAACTACGAAGGTGGCATGGTCAACCCGAAAGCAGCCAACCACTGGCTGCCGGTCGACCAGTACATCGGCGGTATCGAACACGCCATCCTGCACCTGCTGTATGCGCGCTTCTTCCACAAGCTGATGCGTGACGAAGGCCTGGTCACCTCGAACGAGCCGTTCAAGAACCTGCTGACCCAGGGTATGGTCGTGGCCGAAACCTACTACCGCGTTGCCAGCAACGGCGGCAAGGACTGGTTCAACCCGGCCGATGTCGAGATCGAACGCGATGCCAAGGCCAAGATCATTGGCGCACGCCTGAAGACCGACGGCCTGCCGGTGGAAATCGGCGGCACCGAGAAGATGTCCAAGTCGAAGAACAACGGCGTCGATCCCCAGTCGATGATCGACCAGTACGGCGCCGATACCTGCCGCCTGTTCATGATGTTCGCCTCGCCACCTGACGCGAGCCTGGAATGGTCCGACTCCGGCGTCGAAGGCGCCAGCCGCTTCCTGCGCCGCGTCTGGCGCCTGGCCCAGGCACACGTCGCCCAAGGCCTGCCGGGCAAGCTGGATGTCGCCGCCCTGGACGACGCACAGAAGGTCATTCGCCGCGCCATTCACGCCGCCATCAAGCAGGCCAGCACCGACGTCGGCCAGTTCCACAAATTCAACACCGCCATCGCCCAGGTAATGACCGTGATGAACGTGCTGGAAAAAGCCCCGCAAGCCACGGCGCAAGACCGTGCCTTGCTGCACGAAGGCCTGGAAGCCGTGACCCTGCTGCTGGCGCCGATCACCCCGCACATCTCCCACGAGCTGTGGAAGCAGCTGGGCCATGATCAGGCCGTGATCGACGCTGGCTGGCCAGCAGTCGACGAAGCCGCGCTGGTGCAGGACACCGTCACACTGGTGGTGCAGGTCAACGGCAAACTGCGTGGGCAGGTCGAAATGCCGGCCGCCGCCAGCCGCGAAGAAATCGAAGCCGCCGCGCGCAGCAACGAGAACGTCCTGCGCTTCATCGACGGCCTGGCCATTCGCAAGGTCATCGTGGTACCGGGCAAGCTGGTCAACATCGTCGCCAACTGATGGCAACGCCCGCCCGCAGCCACTGCGGGCGGGCGGAACAGGCCCACAAGGGAGCAACAACATGATCAAACGCAATTTGCTGGTAATTGGCCTGGCGGTCATGCTCAGCGCCTGCGGTTTCCAGCTGCGCGGTACTGGCACCAACGAGCTGAGCATCAAGGAAATGGACGTCAGTGCGCGTGACGCGTACGGGCCTACCGTGACCGAACTGCGCCAGGTGCTCAAGAACAGCGGCGTCAATGTGCACACCGGTGCGCCGTACCGCCTGGTATTGACCAACGAACAGCAGCGCGAGCGCTCGGCCAGCTACAACAGCGGTAACCGCACTGCCGAGTACGAGCTGACCACCCAGCTCAACTACAGCATCCAGGGCTTGAACAACCTTGAACTGCTGAGTGACAAGCTGGAAGTGCGCAAGGTGTATGTGCGCGATGCCTCGAACATCACCGGTTCCGAGCAGGAAGCGGCCCGTTCCCGCCTGGAAATGCGCCGTGACCTGGTCAACGCCATGGTCGTGCGCCTGCAGCAACTGACCCCAGCCCAGCTGGACGAGCTGCAGCAAAAAGCCGATCAGCGTGCCCAGGCTGAAGCGGCCGCCCTTGAGGCCGCACGCCGCCAGCAGGCGGAAACGCCGCAGCAGTCGCCCCTGGAAGTACCGGGCAACTAAGCCCGTGCGGGGTGCCTTCGGGTGCCCCGCCTACTGCCCATGAAGCTCGCCCCCGCCCAACTCAACAAGCAGCTGCAAGGCGCCTTGGCCCCCGTCTACGTGGTCAGCGGTGACGACCCGCTGCTGTGCCAGGAAGCCGCCGACGCCATCCGCCAAGCTGCGCGCCAGCAAGGTTTCGACGAGCGCCAGGTTTTCAGTGCCGACGCCAACTTCGACTGGGGCACCCTGCTCCAGGCCGGCGCCAGCCTGTCCCTGTTCGCCCAGCGGCGCTTGCTGGAACTTCGCCTGCCCTCGGGCAAGCCGGGTGACAAGGGCGCCGCAGCGCTGATGGAATACTGCGCCAATCCCGCCGAAGACACCTTGCTGCTGGTCAGCCTGCCCAAGCTCGACGGCAGCGCGCAGAAGACCAAGTGGGGCAAGGCCTTGATCGAAGGTGCCCACTGCCAGTTCATCCAGATCTGGCCGGTGGATGCGCACCAACTGCCGCAATGGATCAACCAGCGCCTGCAGCAGGCCGGCCTGTCGGCGCAGCGTGACGCTGTCGACCTGATTGCCGCGCGCGTAGAAGGCAACCTGCTGGCTGCCGCGCAGGAAATCGAAAAGCTCAAGCTGTTGGCCGAAGGCAACCAAATCACCGTCGAAACCGTGCAGTCGGCTGTCGCTGACAGCGCCCGGTTCAACGTTTTCGGGCTGGTAGACGCCATTCTCAACGGTGAAGCTGCACATGCCCTGCGCATGCTCGAAGGCTTGCGCGGTGAGGGGGTCGAGCCCCCGGTGGTTCTCTGGGCGCTGGCGCGTGAGCTGCGCCAGCTCGCCGGGCTGGCCCAGCAATTCAGCCAGGGCGTGCCGCTGGACAAGGCGTTCAGCCAGGCGCGCCCACCGGTCTGGGATAAGCGCCGGCCGTTGGTCAGCAAGGCCCTACAGCGCCTCTCGGCGCAGCGCTGGGCGCAACTGCTGCAGGATGCCCAGCGTATCGATGCGCAAATCAAGGGCCAGGCCGAGGGCTCGCCGTGGACGGGCCTGGCGCGGTTGGCATTGTTGATGGCGGGTCAGCGCCTGGCGCTACCCCCTCTATAACGGTCACAGGCCCTATCGCTGGCAAGCCAGCCACAGGGTGCGCGTCAGGGCTGTCGGTGTCTGCCACAAGTTATGCAGCGCCTGTGAGATCGAGCGCCGCCCGCGCGGCGCAATCGCGAGCTGCGCTCGCTCCTACGTTTGTTTCGGG